>DATGHL010000045.1 GCA_035308025.1 Candidatus Binataceae bacterium | reverse complement strand
CTGCACGTCGCGTTCGCGGTGACGACCGCGAGCAAACTGCTCTGGCCTTCGGCACCGACGGCTCCCGATCAACCAGCGAAAGCACCGTCTCAGCAGCACCGCCGAACAGGTACTCCCGCCGCTCCCACCCGCAAAGGCGTACAGCACGGTCTCGTTTCCAGCTCCCACCGAAACTCGTCGGTGGCGTCAATTCGAAGACTGTCCCACATCCGGTCATCGGCGGGCAGTTCGCGGCGCCGCCTTCCGAGGTTGTCCCGTACAACGCACCATTGGCGTCGATCAGCAGGTCCGCATACGGCGTTCCACCGTCGCTTCCTCCACTGAAAGAGTAAGGAACACACTCGCTATCCGCCCACGCGCGCGACGCGATTCCGATCGTCGCAGTGCATAGCAGCGCGAGCGCGAGAGCGAAGGTGCGCCGGCGCTTCTGAGCAGAACTCTTTTTCGTCGTCGGACCGCACATCGGACGGCCCCCCTTTGGCAGTCCCTCGCGTCCTATTGATTCAGGTTGACGCTCTCCAGCGCATTTATCCCACTGTATCGACCTATATAGCCTGATTGCACGCCCGTGACAACAGTCAAATTCGGCAGTTTCACCTTGCAAATCCAGACTCGACTGGCGTATTCCTACCCGTGCTCGGCGGCTCGACCATAAGCAGAATTCGCAGGCGCGTCAGGGCCGACGCATTTCCCGCCCGCGCCGCAACTGGAGCTTCTTTCCGTGCTCCGCTGGAGGTAGACGATGGAGGGCTCTCGCGACCTTGGTTCGCTAATCGGGCGGGTGATGCTCGCGCTGATCTTCGTGATGTCCGGGCTCTCGAAGGTCACCGGGCTTACCGGAACCGCCGGCTATATGGCAAGTGCGGGGATTCCGCACAGCCTGGTCTATCCCGGGCTGCTGCTGAGCATCGCGGTTGAACTGGGTTGCGGGCTATTAGTTGTAGTTGGCTTCAAGGCCCGCCTCGCCGCTCTCGCAATTTTTCTCTGGTTGATCCCGGTGACGATTCTTTTCCACTTCATCCCCTACCGCGACGCCTCCGCGCAGGGCAAAGCGATGGAAGCGCTGATCAACATGATCATGATGATGAAGAATCTCTCGATGATGGGCGGACTGCTGCTGGTCGCCAGCATGGGTCCTGGGGGTTACAGCATCGACGGCGATAAATAAAGGGAAGTGAGCGTTCGGCCGCGGTGAGGCCGGGGCCGGAATAAGCGCCGGACGCGCTCATAAGCGTCCGGCGCTTTCACTTGTGAGGGGAGGGAAAAGCTTACTTCGACGCGGCGGCGCCGGCAGCCGGCTTAATCAGGCTTTGGAGTTCGCCGTTCTCGTACAGTTCGCGCACGATATCACAGCCGCCGACGAACTTGCCCTCAATGTAGAGCTGGGGAATCGTCGGCCAGTTGCTGTGGACCTTGATCTGATCGCGCAACTCCGGATCGCTCAGCACGTCGACGGTGCCATAGGGCACGCCAAGCTGATCGAGCACCGCCACCGTCGCCGCGGAAAATCCGCATTGTGGGAAGTTCCGGTTCCCTTTCATGAACAGGCAGATCTTGTTTTCATTGAGCGCCGACTGAATCCGCTCGATTGCATTCGACATATCGCGTCGCTACCTCCGATTTTGATGTTGCGCAGGAGTGAGGGTTTTCAGCGCAAGGGCATGAACCCGCTCGCGCATCGCTTCGCCCAGCGCTCCATAGACCAATTGATGACGTTCGACCAGGCCGCGCCCCTCGAACTGCGCGCTTACCACAAGCGCCTGAAAATGATCGCCGCCGCCGGTTGTGTCCTGAACTTCAACCAGCGCGCCGGGCAGCCCGCCCTCGATCATTCGCTTAACTTCAGCCGCGTCCATAGTCGGGCTATCTTAGCGCAGGCGGCCCAATCAATGCCACCCGCCTCTTCCCGCGGTCGACCCGGAATCTACGAGGCGGATGGACAACGAGCACCGCCCGCTAATATCGATCAATGGCGCGACTCTCGAACCCCCACTCGACAACCTCTAATCTCACGCAAGCAAGGCCTTAAGGGTTGTTCGACGCGGGCTCTGAGCGCTGCGCTCGCTTACAATCTCGAGAATCGACGTAGCCGCCGAGCTGAGCTTCTCGTCCAACGTAGCTGGTGGCTGACGCGCCGCTTGCGCGGATTTCTTCAGCATCA
The DNA here is from genome assembly GCA_035308025.1 of Candidatus Binataceae bacterium. Classification (NCBI taxonomy): domain Bacteria; phylum Candidatus Binatota; class Binatia (SeqCode); order Binatales (SeqCode); family Binataceae (SeqCode); species Binataceae bacterium (SeqCode). Next base: position 121,563 of record DATGHL010000045.1, on the reverse strand, counting down.
CCTGACGGATCGCTGTCAGCAACGTCAGCTTCTTGACCGGCTTGGCGACGTGCAAGTCGCAGCCCGCCTCAAATGCGTCGTCGATCGCCTCGCCCACGGCGGACGCTGTCAGGGCGATTATAGGGATCGGCCCTTGCCGGCAGCAGGTCGCACGCCGCTCGAGCTCGCGGATCGCGCGCGTCGCCGCATAACCGTCCAGCTTCGGCATCTGAATATCCATCAGGACCAGATCGTAGTGATTCTGCTGGAACTTCTCGACCGCGGCGACGCCATCTGCGACTTCGTCGAGATGAAACTGGGTCTTCTCCAGGTATGCGGCAATCAGCAGACGGTTGTCCGGCGAGTCGTCGGCCAGCAGGATGCGCAGCGGCTTCATCCCGGCGACGGCAGTGCCGGCGCCGGCGCTAACCGCGACTTCGCGATCCTCGTCGTTGGCGTTGACGCTGGTCCCGCCCAACACTTGCCCTACCGCCTCCAGCAAATCGCGTGCGACTGGCGGCCGCCCGAACTCGGCGGTGAAGCTGAAGGTGCTGCCGCATCCAGGCTCGCTCACTACTTTGATCTCGCCGCGGTGCAATCCGACCAGCCGTTGCACGATCGCGAGGCCGAGCCCGGTGCCGCCAAACTTCCGCGTGGTGGACGAATCCGCCTGTGTAAAGGGGCTGAATATCGACTCGATCTGGTCGGCGGCGATCCCGATCCCGGTATCGGCGACGGAAAACTGCAGCACGACGGCGTTTGCTCCCACCGGCTGCCGGTTGGCGCGGTGCGGCGCTGGTTCGAGCGTCAGGACAATCTCGCCGCGCGCGGTGAACTTGATCGCGTTGCCGAGCAGATTGATCAGGATCTGGCGCAGCCGCAGCGGATCGCCGAGCACCTGCGCCGGGACGCCGGGCGCGACGCGTGCCGCCAGTTCGATCTGCTTCTGGTTGGCCCGCAGCGCCATCGTATCGACTACCCGGTTGATCACATCGTGCAGATCGAAGCTCACGCGTTCGAGCATCAGTTGGCCGCTCTCGACCTTGGCCAGATCGAGAATGTCATCGATCAAGTCGAGCAGGGCCGCGCCATTGTTACACACGATATCCAAATAGCGGCGCTGTTTGGGGTCGAGCGCGGTTTCCCCCAACAGGTCCGACATCCCCAGCACGGCGTTCATCGGGGTGCGAATTTCATGCGACATGCTCGACAGGAACTGCGACTTGGCCTTGGAGGCGGCGAGCGCCGCCTCGCGCGCCGCGATCAGCTCCTGCTCGGTCCGCTTCAACCGCTTGATTACCTGGCTATTGATCACCACACAGCGGCGCCCATCCAGCTCGACCAGCTCGCCCGAAACCAGCGCCGGGACCGTCCTCCCGCGCACACAGAAGGAGGTTTCCAAACTATGGACGTAACCTTTTCGTTGAGTCCGCGGACAAAATGACCGATTTGTTCGGTTTGCGTCCAAATGCCCAGTGCTTGAGGTGTTTGGCCGATCATCTCGGCGTGGCTGTAACCGCTGACCACACTCATCACGCGGTTAACTTCTCGATAGGTCAGCTCGGGGAAGATGTGGACGCTGATCGCGGTGGTGCAGGCGTCGAAAATGCGCTGGAAGCCCTGCGCCTGCTCAAGCTCCGCGCTCAGACGCACCCGCTCGGCGCGCAGGAGACAGATCTCCGCGGCAAGCTGCTCGTCCACGCGGCCGTCATCGGCGAAAGCGCATCCGACACTCTGGGATTCGGTCATTCCGATCACCGCTCCGGCAACTCGAGTTACGCGGCGGAAAGACTCGCCCGTACCCGGTAGCGCACCGCAAGAATGATGCCCTCCCGCGAAGCAGCTCTAGCGACACGCAGCGACGCAGGTCATCCCGATTTCAACCACGCGCTGTCGCATTGTTGGTCACTTGGGCTGGCCCGCGAGAGGCGCAGCGAGTTTGAAATCGGCGCGAAACAGACGGAAGATGGCCGACAGACTTAACCACCCTCGCCATTCAGGTGGCGGCGATCCTTTTCAGTCGCGTAGTTGAAAAAGGTCACGAAATGAACCGACGACAACAGATCCAATTGACCGCGGATGAGCAGAGCGAGTTTCTCCGGCAGCCGCGCAAGGCCGCGCTCGCGACGATCGGCAATGACGGCTTTCCGCACGTGGTCGCGATGAACTATCTCGCTAAAGATGGCTTCATCTATATGACCTCCTACGGCAAGGCGCAGAAAGTCCTTAATATCCGCCGCAATCCGAAGGTCGCAGTTATGGTCGAGAGCGGGCAGTCTTACGCCGAGCTGCGCGGCGTAATGATCCGCGGGATGTGCGAGCTGATCGAAGATGCGGAGGTCGTCGCCCGCACGATGCGCGAACTGGCCGGCGAGCAGCCTGGCGGCGCCGCGCCGCGAGCCGCCTCCGGCAGCGCGCCGAAACGCGTCCTGCTCAAGATCGTGCCGCAAAAAATCTCGAGTTGGGACCACGCCAAACTCGGCGGTAAATACTGAGAAACACTAGTGGAGCGCGGTTGCCGCGCGAAGCGAGCAGGCGAGTCCGCGAGCTGCGTACAGATTCAGAGCGAGAAAACTTTCTCCCGACGGGACTTGCTTTTTTGTCTTGTTGGAGTATTGCTCCACTCAACAGAGGCGATTGCCTCCAATGGCGCGAAATCATTTGGAGAAACTCTTTGGGCGCCGAGTTCCATAAACCGCGGGAGAGCTAGTGGAAATGACGACGAAGCAGAATCTCAAATATCAGTTGATCGCCGCCTCGAGTGGTTTTCTGTTCGAGGCTCTTTTTACGATCTTCTGGGGTGTCTTCGGACACAATCTGCCGCCGGCTTCGCCGAACCTGACCGGGCCGGAATTTGCCGGCTACTTTGCGCTCCATCATAACTCGATCCTTTTCGGCAACAGCATGGCCGCGCTGATAGCGGTGCTGTGGATTCCGTGGACCGCTCAGCTCACCGTCGTCATGCGGCGGATCGAGGGCTCGAGCCCGGTTCTGACGATCATTCAACTCAGCGGCGGCATACTGACCGCCTGGGTTCTGATGTTCTGTCCGGCGATCTGGGCCACTGCGGCTTTCCGCCCGGATATGGATCCGAACACGATTCGTACTCTCAACGACCTGGGTTTCATCCTGTTCAACATCACCTATGCGGTAACTTCGCTGCAGGCGATCGCCGCCGGTCTGGTCGGGCTAGCAGACCAGAGTGCGCGTCCGGTCTTTCCGCGTTGGGTAAGCGGTTGGGCGATATTCACGGGCCTCAGCTTTATTCCACTTACCGCGATGCCGTTCTTCAAGACGGGTCCGCTGGCGTGGAACGGCCTCATCTCGTTCTGGACACTGTTCGGAACCTATTTTATGTGGACGGCTTCGATGGGCTATTACATGATCAAGGATGCCCGCATAAGGCTGCACGAGGAGGGCGACGCCGAAGCGGTGCGCTCGCTAAAGCCGAGCCGCGCCGGCGCTGCCTGACGTCCCGATCTGTTCGAGGGTACTCAGTCCGGCGTAAACGCGGCCGTCGCCAGGGAATATCCCGCGGAGAGAAATAATCGCGGAGTTTGTTACCTTTGATCGCGCGCCGCCGACGTCCCGGCGATCCGGCCAAAGACCGCGCCCGACATCAGTCCCGAACCACCCGGATAGTTGTTGTGAAACAGGCCCCCGACCATCTCGCCACAGGCGTACAGTCCAGCGATCGGCTCCCAGTTGGTCGCGATCACTTGCGCGCGGTCGTTGATCTTCAACCCGCCGAACGAAAAAGTGATGCCGCCCGTGACCGGATAGGCGCAAAACGGCGGCGTCTCGAGCTTTTGCGCCCAGTTGGATTTGGGCAGCGATAATTCGCGCGTCGCCATGCCGTCGTGCTCGCCCGGATTAAAACGACCACGGCCAGCGGCAGCGTTGAATTCGTTGAGTGTCCGGAGCGCGGTCGCCTGATCGACGTCCAGCTTAGCGATCAGATCCTCCAGCCGCTCCGCGACGATCGGCTCGCTGGTCGCATAGCGGGGTTCGAGCAGCGCGGTCACTCTGGCGTCGAAGATTTGCCAGGCCACGCCGCCGGGCTGATTCAGAATCGCTCCGCCGAATTTGGCGTAGGTGAACAGCGCCTGATCTTCGCCCTCATCGACGAAGCGTAGGCCGTCACGATTGATCATCACACCATACAGATACGATAGGCGGTTGGTCTTGTCGGTGAGCTGACGATCGCCGAAGGCGGGTGCCGCGGCATTGATCGGCGTCGCGTGGCATCCGCTCCACTGTCCCCACGGCATCGCACCGATCTCCAGCGCCATCCGCAAGCCGTCACCCTGATTGTGCGGGGTGCCGCGCACCTTCGCATGATCCCACGGGCGGCCGAGGTATTGCGCGCGCCACGCCATGTTCGCCTCGAAGCCGCCGCATCCCAGCACGACGGCGCGCGCGGCAACTTCCTGAAGTCCGGCGGGATCCCGGATGACCACGCCGCAGACGCGGCCGCGGCTGTCGAGCATCAACCGGATCGCGCCGCTCCGATAGCGGACTTCGATGCCGCTTTTTCCGGCGCGCGCAAACCACATCCGTGACAGCCCGACGCCTTCATTCGCGGCGCGCAGAATTGCGCCTTTCGGCCATTTGATCGCGCCGCCAACCCGCACCGCGCCGAGCGAGATGGCGGGCTCAAAACGGATGCCGTTTTCCGCCATCCACAAGGCGGTCGGGTAGGATTGCGAAATGAGGGTTTCCGCGAGCTCGGGATCAGTCCGATCGCTGGTCATACGGCGCAGGTCGGCCCAGAAAGCCTCCTGTGGATAAGCTTCGAGCCCCTCGATGAAGCCCGGCAACTCATCTGCCTGCGGCGCCAGGCGGAGAATCTCGGCGGCCTGGTTGAAAGCGATGCGCAGCAGGCCGCCGCTGTAATAGGTATTGCCCCCGCGCAACTCCTCTGCAGCCTTCTCGAGCACGAGCACCTTCGCAGCGCCCGCTTCGCACGCTGCGACCGCTGCCGAGAGCGCGGCGTTACCGGCGCCAACCACGATCACATCATAAGCTGCCACGCACCCTCCGAGCGCGTCGCGCGCGACTCAGAATATCGCGCTGACGCCGCATCAAATATCGCACAACCACAACGCGACAAAAATGCTCTACGCGCGTTTGATACACCGGCTTGACCGCTCGGCGTGCAGGATGGAACTTTGGATTCATGACGACCGCGTATGACGTGATCGTAGTGGGCGGCGGCAACGCGGCACTGTGCGCAGCGCTCGCGGCGCGCGAGAGTGGCGCTTCGGTTCTGATCCTGGAGGCTGCGCCGGAGGCCGAGCGCGGCGGCAACTCGCGCTTCACCGCGGGCGCGATGCGGGTCGCATACAACGGTGTCGAGGACTTGACGCGCCTGATGCCGGATCTGAGCGACGAGGAAAAATCTCAGACCGACTTCGGCGCCTATCCACAGGATCAGTTCTACGACGATCTCTGTCGCGTCACGCAGTATCGGACCGACCCGCAACTCGCGGAGACCTTAGTAACGCAGAGCTTCGACACGATGCTCTGGATGCGCGCGCGCGGAATCCGTTTTGTCCCGATTTATGGACGGCAGGCCTTCAAGGTCGATGGGCGTTTCAAGTTCTGGGGCGGCCTGACGGTCGAGGCTTGGGGCGGTGGCCCCGGACTGGTTGATTCGCTTTACGCGATCGCGGCCCGCGCCGGAATCGCAGTGCTTTACGCCAGCCGCGCGCGCGAGCTGATGATCTCCGATAACGGCGTCCGTGGCGTCGCTATACGCATGCAAGGCCGCGCGGCCGTGCTTGACGCGCGCGCCGTCGTCCTCGCTTCCGGCGGCTTCGAGGCCAACGCTGAGTGGCGCACGCGCTATCTCGGCCCGGGCTGGGACCTCGCGAAAGTGCGTGGCACCCGTTTCAACACCGGCGACGGTATCGCGATGGCGCTCGCGGCCGCGGCGATGCCGGCCGGCAACTGGTCCGGATGCCATGCCGTGGGCTGGGATCGCAACGCGCCGGAGTTTGGCGATCTCAGCGTCGGCGACGGCTTTCAGAAGCACAGCTATCCCTTCGGCATCATGGTGAATGCGCTGGGGCGACGCTTCGTCGATGAGGGCGCGGACTTCCGCAACTACACCTACGCGAAATACGGCCGCGCGATCCTCGAGCAGCCCGCCCAGTTCGCCTGGCAGATTTTCGATCATAAGGTGACCCATCTGCTGCGCGACGAATACCGGCTCAAACGGGTGACCCGGGTCAGCGCGGAAACCCTCGAGGCGCTCGCACGCAAACTCGAAGACGTCGACGGTCCAGGATTTCTCGCCGAGGTCGGAGCCTATAATTCCGCGGTGCGCACGGAGGTTCCGTTCAATCCGAACATCAAGGACGGACGCTGCACGCGCGGCCTCACGCTCGAAAAAAGCAACTGGGCGAATACGCTCGACACGCCGCCTTTCGAGGCTTACGCCGTCACCTGCGGCATCACCTTCACCTTCGGCGGCCTGCGGATTGATGAAGACGGCGCGGTGATCAATACCGACGGCGTCCCGATTCGCGGGCTGTACGCCGCGGGCGAACTCGTCGGCGGCCTCTTCTACTTTAACTATCCAGGCGGGACCGGATTGATGTCCGGCTCCGTATTCGGCCGGCTCGCCGGAACCGCGGCTGGCCGCGCCGCGCTACGCTGATCAAGAATTTTGACGCAGCTCCGGGGGGCGGCGGAGTCTGCGACGCGCGGCCAAGATAAAGACTCGCCTGATCGGACGCTATCTGAACGCACCTCGCGCACTCGTTTGCTCGTTTCGCTTCGCTTCCCTAGGGGCCGGCAACCGCGCTCCGCTGATCAAGAATTTTGACGCAGCTCGCAGACTCGCCTGCTCGCTCCGCTCGGCAACCGCGCTCCGCTAGTGTTTAGCTCATCACTTCGCGGGCGGCGAAAGCCTCCGCGATACCGCGCTCTTCGGGCGCGAAGTCGAGCTTGTCCATCCCCAGGTACTTGTTGCTCTTGTTGCGCGCGAGTTCTTCTGGCGTAGCGTCGCGATAAACTTCGAGCTGGTTGCCGTCGGGATCGCGGAAATAGATGCTTCGCGTGATCCCGTGGTCAACCGTGAAGTTGATCGTCGCGTCATTCGCCTTGAGTTCCTTGTAGGCGGCCTGCAGATGAGCTTCGTCGCGCAGCCGAAAGGCGATATGCACCAGGCCGATCTGATTGGGCTGATTGCCCATGGCGTCCGCCCCGACTTCAACGCAGGCAATCTCATGATGGTCGCGGCCGTTGCTGGCGAAAAACGCCATCTTGAGCTGCGGCAGCTCCATCATCTGCTGTAGGCCCAGGACCTCGGTGTAGAACTTCTTCGACCGCTCGATGTCGCGAACTTTGATCACGACGTGGCCGATTCGATCAGGTTTGATCATTGGATTACCTCCCGCAGAGGTGCATCACTGCGTTGTGGATTCTTACTCCCACGACGGGATTTTGTCGATACTAATCAGTACAGCCGGGGGCCGACGAAAACTCCGTCGATGGCATGCTTGGTGCGGTAGACGGCCTTCTCCGGCAGCGCCAACAGCCGCTCGGCGAGACGGCGGGTCGCGTTCATCAACTCCGCCGCCGGCGTGACTTCGTTGACCAGACCCATCGTCAACAGTTCGGACGCCGTGTAGCGGCGACAGAGAATCATCGCCTCCTTGGCGCGCCACGGTCCCAGTCGTTTCGCCAATACTTCTGCGGGGCCGCCCCTGAAGGGCACGCCAAGTTCCACTTCGGGCACCCAGAATTGCGCGCCTTCCGCCGCGATCAGGAAATCCAGCCCCGCCGCTAACGCCCATCCCCCGCCGACTGCATAGCCGTTGACCGCGCCGATCGTCATGCAGTCGAGCCGCAGGATGGTGTCGAAAATACGCCCGATCACTCGCGGCGCTTGTCCGCTGCGCGAGGCGAACTGGCGCACACGCTCGGCCGGGTCAGTAATCCCTTTGAAGCTCGACATATCGGCGCCGGCCGAAAAAGCTGCGCCCGTGCCGGTGACGATCATCACCCGAGTCTCACGATTCGCGCGCACGCGAAAAATCAAATCCTCCAACTCGCCCAGCACTTCGAGATTCAGGCAGTTGCGCCGCTCGGGACGATTGAAGGTGATGACCGTGACCGGCCCGTCCTGTTCGAAGCGAAAATTATCCGGCATCGCGATTACCTCGACCAGAGTTACTCCAGGAAGAATCCATTGATCTGCGCCTTCGCCTGCACAATCGCCGCGTGGTTTTTCGCCGCCAGACTGCGCGCCAGCTCAAGCGCGACCGGCATCAGCTCTTCGCGCTTGACCACGCGATTCAACAGTCCCCATTGATAAAGCTCGTCAGCCTTGAAGTGACGGCAGGTAAAGGTGATCTCCTTGGCGCGCGCGGCGCCGACGTGAGCCGCCATCCATTGCTCGGGTCCGCGCGGTCCGGGCGCGCCCAGATCGACCTCCGGCAGCCAGAATTCGGCACCCTCGACGGCGATCCGCAGATCGCACGCGAGCGCGAGAAACCATCCGCCGCCGACCGCGAATCCGTTGACCGCCGAGACCGTCGGCAGCTCGATATCCTTCAGCATCGCCAAGGTGCGGCGCAAAACCTGCCGCGCCCGCGGCGAGGCTGTGCTGAACAGCCGATGGCGCTCCGCCGGATCACTGACGCCCTTGAGCCGCGAGATGTCCGCGCCGGCGCAAAAGGCGCGCCCCGTGCCGGTAATCAACAGTGCGCGCACGTCGGCATCGCTGCGCACCGCGATAAGGTTAGCTTCGAGCTCTGCAATACTGTGCTCATTCAGCGGGTTGCGCTTCTCGTCGCGATCAAAAGTCAGGGTCGCGACACCGTCCTGCTTTTCCAGCTTGAAATACTCGTTCATCTTGGGCCTCCCGAATCCGCCTTGCGCCGCGCCGGCGCAGCGTTTCAAATCACGCCGTCCCGCCGCAGTTCGAGGATCTCCACCCGCGCCACTCCCAGCTCCGTCAGAATGTCGTCGGTATCTTCGCCGAGCGCCGGCACTCTCAGTTTGTCGCTTGCCCCGGCCTCACCCGACAGCTTGATCGCCGACCCGAGCACATTGACTTCGCCGTGACCGGCAAACTCGCCGATGCGCAAAAGACCGCGCAACTTGAGTTCTTCATCGGTCGCGACCTCGGTGATCGTCCGGACCGGCGCGCACGGGATACCGTGCTCGATCAGAAGATCGACCAGCTCGTCACGTTTGCGCGGCGCCACCCAGGCGCCGACGAGCTCATCGACTTCGTCGATAATCTGGTAGCGCCCCTGGTGGTCACAGTAGCGCGGTTCATCGAGCAGATCCGCGCGGTCCATCAGGCGGGCAAAGCGCCGCCAATGATCTTCGGTCAGGCAGTAGATCAGGATTTCGCCGTCCGCGGCCGCGTAGGTATTCGACGGGCACGCGCTCGGATGCCGATTCGCCAGGCGCGGCAGCGGATTCCCATCGAGCGCGCTGGCGATCATGCCGTTGACCGCCGGTACGCAGACATCGAGCATCGCGACTTCGACCTTGCGGCCGCGGCTGCTGCGTCCGCGCTCAATCAGCGCGGCCATGATGCCGGCCACCAGATGCATCCCCGCGCTGGTATCGATCAGCGCCGCCGTCGCGCGGACGCCCGGCCGATCGGCGTATCCGGTCATATCGATGATCCCCGACGCTGCCTGCACGGTGAAGTCCATCGCACCAAGGTTCGCCCAGCGGCTGTCGGCGCCGTAGCCCTTGCACGACGCATAGATCAGCCGCGGAAACCGCGCCGCCAGATCGTCGTAGCTGAAGCCCAGCCGCTCAAGGACGCCTGCCGCGTAGTTCTCGACGAGCACATCCGCGCCGGCGAGCAGACGGAGCAGCAGTTCGCGTCCGCGCGGCGCTTTGAGATTCAGCGTCACCGACTTCTTACCCGGGTTGAGCATCAGGAAACCCGCGTTGGCGCCGTGCGCATTCGGCGGACGCATCCGCAGAAATTCGCCCTCGCCCGGCGGCTCGATCTTGATCACCTCGGCGCCGAAATGCGCAAGCTGGAGGCCGCAGTAGGGCCCCGCGTAAATCTGCGCAACCTCGATAACCCGCAGTCCTTCGAGCGGCCTGCTCACGCGCGGTACTTGGCGATCACTTCGCGGCTGAAATCCTCGATCATCTCGCGTCCGAAGGGCGGCACCACCTGGATCGCGATCTGCTTGACGCCCGCCGCTTCGAGCGCCTTGACCCTCGCCCGCAGCTCCTCGCCGCGTCCCGTCAGCGTCATCGTCCCGAGCAAATCCGCATTGGCGAATTTTTCCTCGCCGGGCCGCATATAGATGAGATGGCCCTCGTGCATTTCGAGGTAGCGCTTGGACGCCGGCGTCTTCATCGTCGGAATATGCTCATCGCGATAGCGCTCCCAGAGCTTGAGCAGCGGCCCCTGCAGGCCGCTCGCGACCGCCGACGCCTCCCACAGCGCATGCAGAAAGACCATCGCGAACGGCCCCATCCGCTCCACCACGCGCGGCGAATCGGCCTTTTCCCCGTCGCGCAGCACGCAGCCCGAAGTCAAAATCGCGTTTGGCAGATGATCGAATGAACGGCCCGCGCGCTGCGCTCCGCGCTTGACTGACTCATATTTTTGTTTGAAGCGCTCCGCATCCGACAGCACGGTCAACCAGCCGTCTGCGATCTCACCGGTCAACTCGAGCGCCTTCGGCCCGTCCGCAGCGAGATGAATCGGAATCGGATCCTTCAGATTGATATAGCCGTGGTCCTGATGGAGGAACCGAATCGGCTGCTCGCGCTTGCCCTCGTGATAGATCACCTCTTCGCCGCGCAGCAGCTTGCGCACCATCGCGACGTACTCGCGAATCCGTTCGAGCCGCACCGGCGGCAACCCCATCGTATTGCGCCCGGTGAAGCCGCTGCCGATCCCGAGCACCGTGCGGCCCGGCGCCAGCAGATTGATGGTCGCGATCGAATGCGCTGTCACCGGCTCGATCCGGTTCGACGGAATCGCCACGCCGGTCGCGAGTTTGATCCGTTTCGTGCGCTCGGCCGCCAGCGCCATGCAGACGTACACGTCGCTGTAGATCATCTGCGAATCGTAGAACCAGCATTGCGTGAAGCCGTGATCCTCGGCGACTACGAGGTCCTTCCAGGCGTCCGGGCGAGCCGGATAAGAAAGCGCAAATTCCATCGGGATACTCCATGCTGCTTGCGCAGTGATGGACCTTCATTCCGCGTCGCGACGCCGATGTCAAGCGGCGCTATGTCAGGTGCACAAAAAACCGCCGGGCGAACTGCGAAGTCCGCCCCGCGTGGAGCATCTCTTATTTTAGCCGCGCCTCAGTGGGTGGCCGAATCCGCGAGGCGCGGCCAAGATAAGGACCCCGGATCCCAAGCTCTCTCGAAGCAAAAACGGGCAGCCCTCGTGAGACTGTCCGCCTGATGCGCCATTCCCTGCGGTCAGTGCAAGTTGTAGTAGCGCTTCGCGCCGCCACCCAGCACGTTCGCGAGCGTCTCGGGCTTGAGCCCCATCCGCTTGATCATGTTGGGCGCGTCGGGGAAGCCGTCGGCGTGCGGATAGTCCGTCGCCCACAAGATATTGTCCGAACCGATGTACTCGGCCAGATGCTTGAGAGAGCCTTCGACCGGCTCGAATGAGATGAAGCACTGCCGGCGGAACAGTTCGCTGGGCCGCATCGATAGTCCGGTGTCGTTCATCCCGATATCGTCGAAATGGCGGTCCATGCGATCGAGCCATCCGGCGATCCAACCGCCGCCCGATTCGAGAAACGCGATCCTCAGCCCAGGGAAACGATCGCAGACGCCGCACATGATCAGGCTCGCGGCTGCCGCCATCATCTCCATCGTATGCGCAACCAGGTGGCGCACGGCGAAGCCGCGCGTGAACCGATCGAACCCGATGGTCGGCTGGCCGCTCTCCGAGCCGCTGTGGATGCCGATCGAGAAATCGGCCTCCTGCGCCGCCTGCCACAACGGATCATAATCACGATCGTGCAGGGTGCGGCCATTGTAGGGATTCGGCCGGATAAAGCCCGCGCGAAAGTTCAGCTCTTTGACCGCGAATTGCAGCTCCTGCACCGCGTGCTCGATCGATTGCATCGGAATCATCGCCGCGCCGAACAACCGCTCCGGATAGGCCTTGCAGTAGTCCGCGAGCCAGCGGTTGTAGGCGCGGCAGACCGCCGCGGAAAACTCCGGCTCCTGGGTCGCGCCCATGAACAGCCCGAGGCTCGGGTAGAGAAACGCCGCGTCGATCCCCTCGGCGTCCATGTCCGGAATCCGCGCGTGCGGATCGAAACCGCCGCGCTTGCCCTCAAGATAAGGCATCAGCTTCGAGTTCATCGTGCCGCCGGCGCGCGCGCCGAAGTTACCCAGCGCGCCGAGCTTGACCGTGCGCTTCCCGCGCCCGAGGTCGATCGCGCGATCGCCTTCGATCCGCAGCAGCTCACCGCCGTCGTCGCTCATCAGCACTTTGGGGCAGACGTCGCGGAACTTGGGCTCGATATACTGTTCCCACAAATCCGGCGGCTCCAGGATGTGGCCGTCGGCGTCGATAACTTTGTAATCCATTCTGCTTCCTCGCCTCTGTCTACATTATGTAGGACGCCAGCTACTGCAGGTTATAGTACCGCTTGGCCCCGACCGCGAGGACGTTATGCAAGGTCGCCGGCGCCAGCCCCATCCGCTTGATCATCCCGGGCGCATCGGTGAAGCCGTCAAGATGCGGATAATCGGTCGCCCACAGGATATTCTCCGAGCCGATATACTCGGCCAGATGCTTGAGCGAGCCCTCGACTGGCTCGAACGAGATAAAGCATTGGCGGCGGAACAATTCACTCGGCCGCATCGAGAGATGCGTGTCGTTCATGCCGACGTCGTCGTAGTGCCGGTCCATCCGATCGAGCCATCCCGCCATCCAGCCGCCGCCCGATTCCAGGAAAGCGAACTTCACTTTAGGAAACCGATCGCAGACGCCGCACATGATCAGGCTGGTCGCCGCCGCAATCATCTCGAAGGTGTGCGCGACGACGTGGCGCACGGCCCCGCCGCGCGTGAAACGATCCATCGCGAGCGTCGGTTGGCCGCTCTCAGAGCCGCCGTGGATACCAATCGAGAAACCCAGCTCTTGCGCCTCGTTCCATAGCGGATCGTATTCGGGGTCGTGCAGCACACGGCCGTTGTAAGGATTCGGGCGGATGAAGCCGGCGCGGAACCCCAGTTCCTTTGCGGCGAAACGCATCTCCTGGACGGCGCCCTCGACCGATTGCATCGGCAACATCGCCGCACCGAACAGCCGCTCCGGATAGGGTTTGCAGTAGTCCGCGAGCCAGCGATTGTAGGCGCGGCAGACCGCCGCCGAGAATTCCGGATCTTTCGTCGCGCCCATGAACAGCCCGAGGCTCGGGTAGAGAAACGCCGCATCGATCCCCTCCGCGTCCATGTCGGGGATGCGCGCGTGCGGATCGAAGCCGCCCTTGCGCCCTTCGATGTACGGGATTCGCGGGTTGACCTTGCCCTCGCGCGCACCGATGGCGCCGGTCGCGCCGAAGCTTACCTTCTGCTTGCCGCGGCTCAGCGAGATCGCGTAATCGCCTTCAATCCGCAGGATCTCCTCGCCGTCCGCCAGCGTGATCAGCTTAGGGCAGCCTTCGCGATACTTGGGTTCGATATAGCGCTCCCACAAATCGGGGGGTTCGCAGATATGGCCGTCGGCGTCGATGACGTTATAGTCCAAGACGTTCACCTCGCATCCTGTGCGTTGAATTCTCGCCTGATCTAACCACAGTGGCGCTTATCCGTACAGCTTGCGCGGTCAGGGCGCTCGGCGGAAATGATCTGCGATCACTTCGGCGACGCAACAGGTCAGCTTGCGGGCATAGGGCACGTGCAGAAATTCGTTGGGACCGTGCGCGTTCGAGTGCGGCCCGAGCACGCCGCTGATCAGGAATTGCGCTTCGGGAAATTTTTCGCCCAACATGCTCATGAATGGGATCGTTCCACCGAGTCCCATGTAGGCCGCCGGCCGGCCGAACCAGCGCTGTGAACCCGCCTCGAGCGACTTCTCCAGCCACGGCGCGAGCGCCGGCGCATTCCATCCGCTGGCGCCCCAGTTACTGCTGAAACTCACCTTCGCGCCGTAAGGCGGATCCTTTTCGAGGGTCTCTTTCATACTGCGGTTCGCCTGCTTGGGGTCGCATCCGGGCGGAATCCGCAGCGATAGCTGAAGCGTCGTCGACGGCCGCAAAACATTGCCCGCGTTGCCGATCTGCGGAATCCCGTCGGCGCCGATAATCGACAGCGCCGGCCGCCAGTCGCGATTCAGGATTAACTCCGCGATGTCCTCCGACGCCGGCCGCGCCCCGTCGACGAACGGAAACTCCGCGCGGATCGAGTCCTTGAGAATCACCGCCGCCGTCTCCGCTTCCTTGATCCGCGCCGGCGGAATCGCGACGTGATATTCCTCAACCAGTATGCGGCCGGTCTTTTCATCCTCGATTCGGTTGAGCAACTGGCGCGCGATGCGGAAGCTGTCGGGCACGATCCCGCTCGCCCCTGAGTGAATCCCTTCGGTCAGCACTTCGACCTTGAGCGTCCCGCCAGCCAGCCCGCGCAGCGACGTCGTGCTCCAGAGCTGATCGTAATTCCCGCAGCCCGAATCGAGCCCGACGACCAAACTCGGCCGGCCGATCCGCTCGCCAAGCTCCCCGATATAATGCGGCAGGTCGAAGCTCCCACTCTCCTCGCAGGCTTCGATAATCACCACGCAACGCGCATGAGGCATCGCCGCGGCCTGCAGCGCGCCGATCGCGCCCAGGCAGGCGAACATCGCGTAGCCGTCATCCGCTGCGCCGCGTCCGTAGAGCCGATCGCCTTCGAGCGCCGGCTGCCACGGCCCCAGGCCGTCGCGCCACCCGGTCATCTCCGGCTGCTTGTCCAGATGGCCATACAGCAGCACGCTGTCGCCCGGGTCCGCCGCCGCGTCCCCCGCAATATCGATCAGAATCAGCGGCGTGCGCTTCTCGGTCCGCACGATCTCGAACTTCATCTGCCGGATCGGCTGCGCGCGCGCCCACGCCTCAAAGCGCGCAACCACCTGATCCATGTAGCCGTGCTCGCGCCACTCCTTGTCGAAGGCCGGCGACTTGTTCGGAATCCGGACGTACTCGATGAGTTCCGGCACGATCGATTCGCGCCACAGCCGATCAACGTAGTCGCCGATTACGCTCGCGTTCATGTCGGAAATCTACAGCGCTGGGCCCGCCGAGCAAAGCAGGTCGAGGTGCACCACAACCGACCCGACTGCGACGGCAAGATCAACCCGGCAGCGGGCAGACTCCTCCCCGTTCCAGTCCGAGCGCGCGGATCAGGCGCCCATACCCAACGAACGCGGTGATGCGAAATCCCAGGTCGATAATCTCGGTCTCCGTGAAATGTCGGCGCAATTCATCAAATAACGCTTCGGATGCCTGTGTGTGATCGCCAGCGAGCACTTCCGCGTACCAGACCGCGGCCTTCTCCGGCGCGGTCAGAATCTTGCTCTCGCGAAAATTACGCAACTCCGCGATTTGTTCTTCGGTCAGCCCTTGTCGCCTTGCCAAGGCGACACGCCCGTTCATTCAAAGCGCGCAGTCGTTCTTCTCCGCCACCTTGAGCCGCACCATCTCGGTCAACCGCATATCGAGACTACCGCGGGTCTCGAAGATGAGCGGAAAGTAGTAGCTTGCGAAGGACTTGAAGACCTCTGGGGCATGCGCGAATGCACGGACAAATTCCGAACCCGCATATTCCTTGTCGTAAGTCCTCATGATCTCCTGAAGTTCGGGAGCAACCTGCGGAAACGGGATCAGACTGACTTGGGCCATCTTCCTTTCCTCCCCTCGGATGCTGTGATTCGTGACCAACTGCTTGTCAAAGACCAACGTCCGATGACCGCCGCTCAGCGATTGCGATGATCGCGTTCCAGGTTCGGCTCTTTCGGATGGGGATACGGATGGGGCGTCGGCACAATCGTATGCGTCGCGACCGCCGCGGCTTGCCGCCCGGCTTCGCGCAGGATCGCGATGATCTTGTCTTCCGCAGCGTAATCGAATGGATCCTGCAGCCGCTGCTCGATCTCGCCGCCGCGCTCCGGCCGATTGGCGACGTACCATTGCGAGGTCTTCGCAATCGCCTGCACCGCCGGAATCAGATCGCGATAGCCGAGTTGCGTCTTGATCTTGAACAGATCCATCACCCGATGGTTCACGCTGCCCCCGATCGAAATCGAACGCGCCGACGTCCCGAACGAATCCGGAATACTGACCACCTCGAGCTCGCGCCCCAGCTCGCGTGCGATCACCTCGACCACCTGCCGCAACGAGAGCTGCTGTTCGTCGCCGCAATTATAGATCTGCCCAGCCGCCACTTTCGGCTGATCGACCGCCAGCAGCACCGCGTGCGCCAGATTTTCCGCGTAGCCGTGCGTCATCAGCGAGAGCCCGCCGTCCGGAATCAGAATCTCGCGCCGCCCGTCGAGAATCCGCCGGATGATGCACCATTCGCGCGGGATCAGTTGATACGGCCCATACACATACGGGTAGCGATAGACCACGCCGTTCGGATGAACCTTCAGCACCGCATCCTCGGTGCTTTTGATCAGCCACGAAAAACGATGCTCCTGCTCGCTCGCGACCAGCGGCGCGTCTTCCGGCATGCCGACCAGCAAGCCGGAGGGGAAATTCGCCGACGGCTCGAAATAGCCGCGATAGCTCGGCACCCCTCCGATCGCGATAAAGCAGGCGGTCTTGCCTGCCAAAGCCTCCGCCACGAAACGAATCCGCCCGTACGTCGCAATCACCACGTCGTAGGTGCGATTTCCTACCACGCTCTCAATCGTCTCGCGAAAATGCGGATCGCCGTGCAGATGATTAACCTCCGGCGGAATCTCCGGAATCTCGTGCGTGCCGCGATGGAAAATCGTGACCTTGTAGCCCCGCTGGATCAGTCCGTGCGCCAGAAATGGACCGGTCGGTCCGGTGCCGCCTACGATCAATGCTTTCATCAGTTTTCCAATGCTTTCCTGAGTATTACGCCAGATAAAAACGCGTGCCGCAGATAGTCACCTGATCGTCCGCGGTGCGATATCCGCGGCGCTCTGCCGCCGCGATCACGTGCTTGCGATCGCTTGTCACAATATCGATCCCGCTGAGCCCTTCGCCCCGGCCATCGCGCGCCTCGACAAAACGCACGCTAGCGTTATCGAATGGGAGCTCGAAGCGGCCGCGAGCGTCCTCGTGCAAAGGCGTCTCGACGATACTGCTCCAGCGCTCGGCCAGTCCGCGCGGGTCGGCCGACTGTAACTCAACCGCGGTATAGTGGCTGACCAAAGGTTTGTTTCGCGACGCGCTCCAGCCGTCGCCGCCTGCGGGCTCCCAGTGCCCCTCGGGCTGGTTGCGCTTATCCCAATCGATCTCGAAGAATGCTCCGCCGGTGTCCGCCGGATGGAGTTGCATGGCGTGGAAGCTCGACGACTCATGCTCCCAGGCGACGCGAATATTCATCGCCGCGGCGCGGGCTTTCCGCGCGGCCTGAGTTTCATGCGAGTCGCATTGGCAGATAACCATGTAGCCGCCATCGCCGTTACGCCGCTTGAGGTAGCGGCCGGCGGCGGTGTTTTCCTTGATCGGCGCCACTACTTCGATGAAGTTGCTGCCGACCGCCATCAGCGAATTCTCGAGGTCGAACGCCGCGACCGCCGGATCAACAAAACAAACCTCAAGACCGAAGATTTCCTTGAAGTCGGTGAGCGTTGGCGCAAGCTGCGCTGCAACCAAACAGATTTGCCGAAGTCGGATTGCCATAAATCCCTCCACACCGCACTCGTCCGCGCAGCCCGATACTTTTACATCAAGCGCGGAATGTGAACCCCTGGAATATTCCCGATCAGCCCGAATAATTGCAGCAGCCATATCAAGACGACCAGGAAAACCACCAGGTTGAGCAGCGTCTTGATGCCGCCCGCCATCGGCACGTACGTATTGATCAGCCAGAGCAAAACGCCAATCACAAGCAGCACGACTACGATATTAATCAGCGTCACTGTCCGATCTCCTAGACGATAGCGTGATACGCCACCAGTACGATGATCGCGCCGATCACTGAGACGAACATACTGTATAGATTTACGCCCGAGACGCCGGCTGCGCCCAAATGGGTGAACAGAAAGCCGCCCACCAGCGCGCCCACCACGCCTAACAATATATCGCGCACCAACCCTTCGCCGCTCTTGTTCACGATTTTACTCGCGATAAAGCCCGAGATGAGTCCAAGAATTATCCAACCAATGATCGACATGCACTCCTCCTCTTCGCCAGGCGTCCGGTTTTAATCCGGAAACCGCCGGCCACGTCGAGCATAAGCGCATACGCGCGCCCAACGCTAGCGGAGCGCGGCAGCAGCGCAAAGCGCGCACGGGGGGCGGAGTCTGCGACGCGCGGCCTACGTCAGGAGTCCGCGAGCTGCGTCAAGATTCTTCGTTAGCTCGCGCCGCGATCTCGCCGACGCTGAGGCCCTTGTACGTTACGCATGGGTTGCGCGATTATTCTCCTCGTTGCCGGCTGCACCCTTGCAAATCCGATCAATATATCGGTACGCGGAGAAGACGAGCGGGTTAACACTCAACATCAGGAGAGAAACCGAAAATGGAAATAGGTTTTTTGGCGGCGATGACGGCGCGGGGCGGCGATATCGCGGAGATCGCGCGCGCAACCGAGGCCGCCGGTTTTGATTCGCTCTGGATTCCCGAGCATCCGGTAATTCCCGCCGCGATGAAAACAATCTTCCCCTTCACCGACAACGGCAAGCTGCCGGAACACTATGGCCGCTGGGCCGACCCCTTTGTCGGCCTCGCTGCCGCCGCGGCAGTCACTAAAAAGATCAAGCTCGGCACAGGCATCTGCTTGATTCCCGAGCGCGAGACTCTGATCACCGCGAAAACCGTCGCCAGCCTCGACCTCCTTTCCGGCGGCCGTTTCCTCTTTGGGATCGGCGCCGGCTGGTTGCGCGAAGAAACCGAAGCGATGGGCGCGAAGTTCGGCACACGCTGGAAGCGCACGCGCGAGGGTATCGAAGCGATGCGCGCGCTCTGGAGCCAGGGCACTGCCTCTTATGCCGGAGAGTTGGTGCGCTTTGAGAACCTGCGCTGCGAGCCGCGGCCCGTGCAGCAGCCCGGCCCGCCGGTAATTCTCGGCGCGCACGGCCCCAAGGCGCTTGAACGCGTCGCCCGCAGCTACGACGGCTGGATGCCGCTCATCCAGGACCCGGCCGAGCTCAAGCGCGACGTCGCCACGCTGCGCAAGCTCCTCAGGGAGCAAGGCCGCGACGAAAACGCGGTCCACATCTCGCCGCTGGTCGATCCGCAGGAGCACGGCCCCTCCACCGAAGACCTCAAGTGGTGGCGCGACGCCGGCTGCGAACGCATCGTCCTGCTCTCGCAGCAAACCGTCGCCGCCACCGCCGACGGCCATGCGCTCGATCTGATCAAGCGCTTCACTCCGGTGGTCGAACGCAATCGTGCGCTACGCTAGCAGAGACACCAGGTTAGCGAAGCGGAACACAACCAAGAGAGAGGCTACCACTGCGTTCTGTCCAAACGACTTAGTGGCCTGTAACAGCGAATCAAAAGTAGGGATGATTCTGTGTGAGAAGTCGCGGTTGAACGAAGTGTAGCGCAGGCGAGTCCGCGAGCTGCGTCGGGGGAGACGAGTCCGCGAGCTGCATCGCGGGAAACGAGTCCGCGACGCGCGCGGCCGAGGTTAGCGGTCCGCGAGCTGCGTCAACCTTCCAGTTGAAGTTTTTTTTCAACCGCCTGCTAAGAGGCGGCTGCTGCGCCGTTGGCGTGTCTGCTGCCAATAGACGGCACTTTGCTGTTGACCGAGGCTTTGCCGCCGCGCGCCTTGCGCTCGCGAGGCGTCTGCCCATTCTCGATCAGATCGTGCACGATACGCAGCGTGTCGAGATTGTAGGGCAGGCCGCAATGGGTTGCGTTCACTTCGAAGGCCTCAACGTTCGGACCCGATTCCAGGCAACTGCTCCAGTCCACCACGCCGTCGGCTTTCGAGAAGATGATCGCTTCGGGGACGTTCGGCGGCGGCGTCGGCGAATGTACGCCGCACACATCGCGTAGATCACCCGAACATCCGCGCATAAATTCCTGCGACTTCATCGTGAAGGTCGCGAGCATGTGGACGAACGGGTTCGTCCGCTCCCCGACCTTGCCGACCGGCGACGCGAGCAGGATCGTCTGTTCGACTTGATCGGGCGCCCGCCGCGCCAATTCCCGCGCGTAGACCCCGCCGAGGCTGTGGCCAATCACCACTAATTTCTCATCGTGACGGTCATACAATCCCTGCAGAATGCGTCCGAGCCGATCCATGGCCCGACGCGGACAATCGATATTTGCCAGAATGCCCGAGAAGAAGACTCGATGGCCCTGCGAGCGCAGCCAGTTGGCGAAAGGATAGAGCGTCGCGTCACCCGCCAGGAAGCCGGGGATTAGTAGAATGACGCGGGGATGCTTGCTGCGGCGGCCAAGTGGCCAAGTCCAGGCATTGCCTGCGAATTTCGCGAATTCGCCAAAGACTTTCAGTTCCTGAATGAGGTTGAGGAAATTGAGGTTTGAAGCGCTGCTCATGCCTATTATCCCTTTCAGTCAGGCCGCCATTTCGGTGAGTTAGCCCTGTAACATCATTGTAACATTTCCGCCTACGATCGCACCAGATTTTCCGTGAATATAACCTAGCGTAGGTAAATACAAGCCAGAGCATAGGATAAGGCGGGAGGTTATCCACAACAACCGTTTTAGTCACCCGACCTCACTAATGGTCGCCGATCTGGCCTAGAAGCGTCGGTAAAACAAGGTTGGTCGTCAGCTACCATCCTATGATGCTAAAGCATAGAATGTGCCAATGCTAACCAGCCAAGCACTCCGGGGTCAAGGCTCGGGCGAGGTGAAATTAAAGGTTACCTGCGGGACTGAAGAGCGCCGAACTTCGCTTCCACTTCGTCTTCCAGCGGGAAGCGCCCAGTATCGGCCTTGGAGAAGATCTTCTTACCGTCGGTAATAACGTCAAACTGTCCGGTCTTGCCGGGCCGGATTTGAACGTCTTCGCCGAATTGCGATTTGAGCGACGCGGCCAGACTGGCCGCCCGAGCTTCGTAGCCTCACGGTACGCAGTAGAGGATTTCGGTGGCCATATTCTTAAGAGTAATACGGCCCGCATCACGACTCAAATAGCCGTCGCACCGAACTTATGTCAACGCAGTACTTCGCAGCTTTCGTTGCGCCCGTCCGGCATCCTATTTCCCGTTGGGCAGATCGACGAAAACCGCGGCGGCGACTACGGAGGTCCACAGCCCGTCGCGATCGCCAATCGCGGATTGCGTGACGTTACGGGTCTTGACGATCTTGTCGGACACCCGCCAGACATCCTTGCGCTCGTCGTAGCTTGAATTGGGATCGAAATCGACGCCGAGGATCGTTGCGAGCATCATCGCGGCCAAATCTTCCGCGTAGTCGCCTGCCTTCTGCTCGGGCTCACCGTAACTGTGATGCTCGGAGAGGTAGCCGTAATGGGCCGGATTCGCTGGGATAGCGACCCCGACCGAGGCGGCGATCAGGCGATGCGGCTCGTCGATCGCATTGTCGCTCATCACGGCGAAAACGATCTGCCCTGGGGTCAGGTAACGCCGGCCTTCTTCGGGCGCAATCAGCTTGCAGTTGGGCGGGAAGATCGATTTGACGCGGACCAGGTTGTACTCGGCGATACCCGCCGAGCGCAGCGACAGCTCGAACGCCGTGAGCTTTTCGCGATGCCGTCCGACGCCCTTGGTGAGAAAAACCCCTTTTGGTAGTGGCCCCATCGATTCGCTGTACCCCGCCCTTCACCGAATGTTGCATCAATAGTTTCAGACCAACGGCTCGGAATAAAGCGTCATCCGGAGCACCACGGCAAATTTCACCTAGACTTCACTGGACGGACGATATTCGCCGAAGACGACGCGCATCGCATCCGCGATCTCGCCGAGCGTTGCCCAACTGCGCACGGCTTCGATAATCGGCGCCATCAGATTGCCGTCACCACGCGCAGTCTCTTCGACGCGCGCCAGCGCGACGCGCACTGCAACTTGATCGCGCTCCGCGCGAATCCGCGCGAGCCGCGCGCATTGCTTCTCCTCGGTCGCCGGGTTGACCTTGAGGATATCGGCGGGCGGCTCGACGCCGGTCTTGAAATCGTTGACGCCGACGATGATCCGTTGCTTGAGTTCGATCTCGCGCTGATAGATGAAGGCGGCGTTGTGGATTTCGCGCTGCGGATAGCCGCGCTCGATCGCGGCCACGGCGCCGCCGAGATCGTCGATCTTGCCGAGGTATTCAAGGGTTTTGCGTTCCAGCTCCGACGTTAACGTCTCGACGTAGTACGACCCGCCCAGCGGATCGACGGTGTCCGCGACGTCCGACTCATGTGCGATCACCTGCTGCGTGCGCAAGGCCAGCAGCGCGGAGTTTTCACTCGGCAGCGCCAGCGCCTCGTCGCGCGAGTTCGTGTGCAGCGATTGTGCGCCGCCGAGCACCGCGGCCAGCGCCTGCAGGGTCACGCGCACGACGTTGTTATCAAGCTGCTGTGCGGTCAGCGTCGAGCCCGCGGTCTGGGCGTGAAATCGCATCATCATCGAGCGTTCGTCGCGCGCGCCGAAGCGTTCTTTCATGATTCGCGCCCACAGGCGGCGGGCGACGCGAAATTTCGCGATCTCCTCGAAAAAATTGTTGTGCACATTGAAGAAAAATGAGAGCCGGCTGGCGAAATCGTCAACCTTCAACCCGGCCTTGATCGCCGCCTCGACGTAGGCGATCCCATCGGCGATCGTGAAGGCCAGTTCCTGCGCCGCGGTCGAGCCCGCTTCGCGGATGTGATAGCCGGAGATCGAGATCGTATTCCAGTTCGAAACCTCGCGGCTGGCGAAGGCGAAGATATCCGTGATGATGCGCATCGATCCGCGCGGTGGATAAATGTAAGTGCCGCGCGCGATATATTCCTTCAGGATGTCGTTCTGGATCGTGCCGTTGAGCTTGTCCCAACCGACCCCCCGGCGCTCCGCCGCGACCAGGTACAGCGCGAGCAGTATCGATGCAGTCGCGTTGATCGTCATCGAGGTTGAGATCTTGTCGAGCGGCAATTCCGCTAGCAGCGTCTCCATATCCTCAAGCGAGCCGATCGCGACGCCGACGCGGCCAACCTCGCCGCGGGCGAGTGGATGGTCCGCATCGCGTCCCATCTGGGTCGGCAGGTCGAAGGCGACGGAAAGGCCGGTCTGCCCGTTGGCGAACAGATAGCGATAACGGCGATTCGATTCTTCCGCGTCGCCGAAACCCGCATACTGGCGCATCGTCCAGAGCCGCCCGCGATACATCGTCGGCTGCACGCCGCGCGTGAAGGGAAACTCGCCGGGAAAACCGAGCTCATTGAGGAAATCGAAGCCGTTCAGATCCTCGGGATCGTATTCGCGTTTAACCTCGATCCCGGAGCTGGTCGCGAAGCGTTCGCGCCGTTCGGCGCCGCGCTTGAGCGCCGGCGCGACGCGCTTATCCGCCCACTCTTTGCGCGCCTGCGCGATCGTTTTGTCGTTGTCGGCCATGATGATCGCCTATTCGATGATCAAAAGTAACTCGCCCTTTTCGACGGTCTGGCCGGCCGCGACTTTAATCTCCGTCACTTTGCCGGCCTTGGGCGACTTGAGTTCATTTTCCATCTTCATCGCTTCGACCACTACCACGCCCTGCTGAGCGACGACGTCGTCGCCGACCTTGACCAACAGATTGACGACTCGGCCGGGCATCATAGCCTTGAGTTCCACGCGGCCGCCGGCGTGCTCGCGCGTGGAGGCGCGCCGTGCGCGCCGCGCGGTGTCCTGCAGCGTGACTCGCGTCGCGATCCCGCGCGCACCGACCACCAGTTCGTCGGCCTGGCGCGACACCTCGAGGTCGAAGGCGCGATCGCCGACGATGATCGAAAAAGCGGAATGGCCGGCGCGGCGCACGTCGGCCTCGAACTGACTATCGCCCAAGGTGATCCTGAGCGAATGCCCGGTCACCTCTTCGATCTCGAGCTCGTGCTCAGCGCCATCGATGGTAGCAACGTACCGCATCAGGGATTCTTCACTTTTCACCGCCCGCGTGGAGTTAGCGCCCGAGATTGCGGCTACGCCGGCTGGCTCTCGACAATCGACAACGCGCCCGAGGTTGGAATCACGCGTGTAAGCGAAAAGCCCGCCTGAGCAAGGAGTCGTGCGAACTCGGCTTCCGTTCGCTCTCTGCCGCCTGGGGCCATCGCTAGCATAATCAGGTCCATTACCTTACCCGGGTCGGGTTCGTTGGAGGGTTTCAAGACCGAGTCAACTATCAGGAGCTTCCCATCAGGTCGAATCGCGCGCCGACAGTTTTTGAGGATCTTCGAAGCGTCGTCATCGTTCCAGTCGTGAAGAATCCACTTCATTATGTAGGCGTCCGCTCCCGCTGGAACTGAGGTGAAGAAATCCGTGTCTACGATCTGACATCTAGTCGCGAGCGGTCCGCTTCTTAACGCCGACGCGTCAGCGATCACCGCCGACTGGTCGGCGAGTATGCCGCTTAGGTTGGGGTTTGCGACCAGGATTGCATGGAGCAGGGCGCCACGACCGCCGCCAATGTCCACGATTTGTTCGAAGCGCGAAAAGTCATAGGCTGCAACCACCGCAGGCGCGTCAATCGCCGAGCCTGAAGTCATCCCAGCATGCGCGATGGCGGCGATCTCGGGGTGCGCGCCGAAGTACTCGAACAGAGTTGTTCCGAAGAGACGTTCGAAGCCGGAACGTCCGCTCAGGACCGCCGCTTCAAGCTCCCCGGTCGATCCCCGGAAGAATGGAGATCCTGCCAACAAGGCGAGCGCACGAATCGTGTTTGGGTGATCGCTGCGCAAGAGTTCGCTCAGTCGAGTCTGATGGAAGCGCCCACTGGCGTCTTCGGAGAAGACGCCGACGCTGGTGAGCATCCTAAGCACGCGCAGTAGCGACGGCGCGTGAGCCTTGGTCGCGCCGGCCAACTCGTCAGCCGTCTTGGGCGCACCCGCGACGAGGTCAGCGATCGCCAGTTTTGACGCGACGTAGATCGCCTGGGTAGTCACCAGGCCATAGACCAACTGAGTCATGCCGCTCAACTCGGCGGGAGCTGCCACCTCGGATGACGTCTCGCTCATCTTTTTCTCCCGCCTGTCCGGTAGGGCAACTTCCTTAACCGCCCTAGTCGACGGGCTCGCGGATCAGCACCGGTATCTGTCGGGAAGTGTGCCATCTTGCCTCCATCGGTTTTAGTTTAATCAAAGCAACGTGTTTTCTGAGTCGTTCTGTACTTCTCCACGTTTTATTTCTGCGCGCGCATCCACTGGGCGACGCGCTCGCCGATCATTATGCAAGTGAGATTAGTGTTGGCGCGGACGATGTTCGGCATCACGGAAGCATCGACCACGCGCAGACCCTCGACACCATGCACGCGGCAATACTGATCGACCACCGCCATCCGATCGCTCTCGGGTCCCATCCTCGCAGTCGCGACCGGATGAAAGTTGGTGGTGCAGTTGTCGCGGATGAAATCCGCCAGCGCGGAATCAGAATCGACGATTTCCTGCGTAAGCCCCAAGATCTCCTTGATATACGGACTCAGATGAGGCCCGTGCATCACGCGCCAAGCGATACGAACGCCCTCCAGCATCCTGCGGACGTCCTCTGAATCGTTCACAAAATTAATATGGATCTCAGGCGGTACGTCCGGGTCAGCGGTGGTCAAGCGAAGGTGGCCGCGCGAGCGCGGACGCTGCAGCCCCGGCGTGAAAAGTACAATTGGCGGCGGGGTTAGCCACGAGAATCCAGGAATTAGCGCTTCGTCGAAGAAAATGTACGCGCCTAACTGCATGTCATTGAATTCGCGAGAGGATCCGGCGGTATAGCGCACGATGACCGGTGTTGTAACGTCCACATCGTGCGCTACGCCCGGAACGGGTTTGGCGGCAATAAAAAGCATCGGATGATCGATCAGGTTTTTGCCAACACCCGCAAGGTTCAGAAGGCAGTTGATCCCTAGTTCTTCAAGCTCATTGTGAGGCCCGATACCGGACCGCATAAGCATAGCGGGCGAGTTGATCGCGCCAGCCGAAATCGTGACGCGAAGCCCATGGACACGCTGGATAACCCCACCGCATTCAAGCTCGACGCCGATGGCCCGCCCGTTTTCGACAAGAACGCGGTGGACGTTGACTGCGGAACGGATGGTTAGGTTAAGGCGATTGCGTGCGGGAGCAAGATAGCCAATCGCGGTTGAGATGCGTACTTGGTTGTGACGGTTACGCGGGGTCGGACCGACGCCGGTCGAAGCGGGATCGTTGTGGTCTGTTACCTCGGCAAAGCCGGTCGCACGGCAGGCCTCGAAAAAAGCACTGCCGATCGGCTGCCAGGTCTGTTTGGGCAAACGCTCGATCAGGATTGGACCACTGGTGCCGTGAAAGTCACCGGAGTAGTCGCGGTCGTTTTCCAGCTTCCGATAGAATGGCAGAACCTTCGCGAAACTCCACTCGTCGTTGCCCCATTCGACCCATTCGTCGAAATCCTGTGGCGTGCCGCGCAACGCCATAGTCGCGTTGACAGCCGAGGATCCACCCGTAACCATACCTCTCGGATAGGGGATTTCGCGACCGGGAGTCGCTTGCGCGGCTAATCCCCAATCATGGGCCGCCATCGAAGCAAAGGAGTGCAGGAGATCATCCGGTGTCTGACCGATTGTTGGATAATCGGGTCCGGCTTCAAGCAGCAGGACCGTACGAACCGGATCCTCACTGAGACGCGCAGCCAAGACTGCACCAGAGGAACCGGCACCAACGATTATGTCGTCATATTGCATCCGCCGCGACTCACTGAACCCTATTAACAGTCGAGCGCACTCCTGCTCGAAGTTGATTTAATTCGCTCGAGCCGTCTTGTTGGTATCAAATTATTCGTGGGGTTGCGATGTACCGCATCAGAAGTGTTTCACTGCTCGCGCCAAGGCTATCGCCCCAGGATGCGGCTGCGGCCGACCATCTTCCACGGTGAGAAGGTATCAGTCGCGGGCGCGGCCAGCGGCGCGCCCCCGGCGGTGTGATTGCCGGCGCGCTGCGCGGCAAAGGCCGCGGCGATTATCGCGCTGACGCGCACCGGATCGTCAGTCTTGGCATCCGTTTGCGGGCGGTACTCCTGCGCGATGAAGTTGGTGTCGAAATCGCCGGCGATGAAGCGCGGATGAGCGGTGATCCACTGATGGAAATCGAGGTTGGTCGAAAGCTCGCCGGCAATCCTGAATTCGCCAAGCGCCCGCCGCATCCGCGCGAGCGCCTCGGCACGGTCACGGCCCCAGGTCGCGAGCTTCGCGATCATCGGATCGTAAAAGACCGAAACCTCCGCACCCGCATAGACGCCGGCGTCAACGCGCACGCCGGGGCCGTCGGGAAAAGTCATCGAGTCGATTCGTCCGGGCGCGGGAACAAAGCCCGCGGCGGAGTCCTCGGCGTAAATCCGGCATTCGAGCGCCCAACCGTGCTGGCGCAAATCGCTTTGGCTGAAGGGTAGGGGCAAGCCTGCCGCGACTTCGATTTGCGTCTTGACGAGATCGATTCCCGTCACCATCTCGGTGACCGGATGCTCGACCTGGATGCGCGTGTTCATCTCGAGGAAGTAGAAATTGCGCTCAGCGTCGGCGAGAAACTCGATCGTGCCGGCGCCGACATAGTTCACGGCGCGCGCCGCCTTGACCGCGACTTCGCCCATCGCCGAGCGCATCGCCGGCGTGATGAACGGCGACGGCGATTCCTCGACTACCTTTTGATGCCGGCGCTGAATCGAACATTCGCGCTCGAACAGATGGACGGTGTTGCCGGCCTTATCGGCGAAGACCTGGATCTCGATATGGCGCGGGCGGTTGACGAACTTCTCGACATAGAAGCGGCCGTCGCCGAATGACGATTTAGCCTCGCTGGCGACCGTCCGCACGGCCGCTGCTAAATCCTTGTCCTGCTCCACCAGCCGCATGCCCTTGCCGCCGCCGCCGGCCGCGGCTTTGAGCATGATCGGAAGGCCGATCTTTTTCGCGACCGCGCGCACCTGCTCTTCGGTCTCGAGTGTGCCGGGCGAGCCGGGCACAACCGGCACGCCCGCCGCGGCCATCAGCTTACGCGCCTCGACCTTGTCGCCCATCTTTTCGATCGCGCTCGGCGGCGGGCCGATAAAGACGATGCCGGCGGCTTCGACGGCGCGGGCAAAGCCGGCGTTTTCCGAAAAAAAGCCATAACCCGGATGAATCGCTTCGGCGCCGGTCCGTTTGGCGGCGTCGAGGATGCGATCCGTGTTGAGGTAACTCTGCGCGGCCGGAGCGGGTCCGACTGCCACGGCGTAGTCGGCTTCGCGCACATGGAGCGCCGCGCGATCGGCTTCGGAAAAAACCGCGACCGCCTCGATCCCGAGGTCACGGCAGGCGCGAATCACGCGCACCGCGATCTCGCCGCGATTTGCTATCAGAATTCGCTTGAACATTACTTCTTGGCGGCTTTCGCTACAGAGGGATATTGCCGTGCTTGCGCGGCGGATTCGAGTCGTGCTTGTTGGCCAGCGCCTTGAGCGAGGCGATCAAACGGGGTCGCGTGTCGCGCGGCATCAAGACCTCGTCAATGTATCCCAGCTCGGCGGCTTTGAACGGATTGGCGAAGGTCTGGCGATATTCGTCCACCAGCCGGGTCTTTTCCGCCACCGCGTCTGTCGCATTCTGGATCTCGTTGCGAAAGATGATATTGACGGCGCCGTCGGGACCCATCACCGCGATCTCGGCGGTGGGCCAGGCGAAGTTGAAGTCGCCGCGGATATGCTTCGAGGACATCACGACGTAGGCGCCGCCATAGGACTTCCGCGTGATGATCGTGATTTTCGGCACGGTGGCTTCGCAAAAGGCATAGAGCAGCTTCGCGCCATGGCGGATAATCCCGCCGAACTCCTGTGTGGTGCCAGGCAGAAAACCGGGGACATCGACTAAAGTGATAATCGGAATGTTGAAGCAATCGCAGAAGCGCACGAAGCGCGCGCCCTTCACCGAGGCGTCGATATCGAGGCATCCGGCGAGATAGGCGGGCTGGTTCGCGACGATACCCACCGACGCGCCGCCCAGCCGCGCGAAGCCGATCAGCATGTTCTGCGCCCAGTCCTTCTGAATCTCGAGCCAGTGCCCGTCATCGACGATCCGGGTAATGATCTCGCGCATGTCATAGGGCTTGTTGGCGTTCTCGGGCACGAGCGTGTCCAAGGCTTCGTCGCGCCGGTTGGGGTCATCGGATGAAGCCCGGAACGGGGGATCCTCGGCATTGTTCGCGGGCATGTAGGAGAGCAGCTCGCGGATCGCGAGCAGCGCGCCGGCATCGTCGGCTTCTTCGAGATGGCAAACGCCGGACTTCGTCGAGTGGGTGTCCGCGCCGCCCAATTCCTGCATCGTGACTTCCTCGTGCGTCGTCGCCTTAATCACGTCCGGGCCGGTGATAAACATGTAGGAGGTGTCGCGCACCATCACGACGAAATCAGTCATCGAGGGCGAATAGACCGCGCCGCCGGCGCAGGGTCCCATGATCGCTGAGATTTGCGGGACAACGCCCGACGACAGCACGTTGCGCAAGAAAATGTCGGCGTAGCCAGCCAGCGACATCACCCCTTCCTGGATGCGCGCGCCGCCGGAATCGTTCAAGCCGATCACCGGACAGCCGACCTTCGCCGCCAGGTCCATCACCTTGCAGACTTTTTCCGCGAAAGCGCCCGAGAGACTCCCGCCCAGCACCGTGAAGTCCTGCGAGAAAACGCAGACCTGGCGCCTGTCGATCGTGCCGTAACCTGTGACCACACCGTCGCCCGGCACTTTACGCTCACCCATCCCGAAATCGGTCGTGCGATGAGTTTTGAATTTGTCGAGTTCGACAAAGGAATCGCGATCGAGCAAAAAGAGCACGCGCTCGCGCGCGGTCATGCGACCGCCTTCGCGCTGGCGCTTGAGGCGCTCCTCCCCGCCGCCGAGTTCGGCCTGGCGCGTCAGATGCTGGATGCGCTCGACGTTTTCCTTCAAACCCATCGCTTAAACCCGGATACCCGCAAAGTGAAATGCCGCGTCAGGATACGACGCAGGCGCGGACTATATCAATTGGCTGCCAGCGCGGGGAAGTCTCATCGTCCGTGGCGAACAAACGGGGAATTATTCGGCGGCTTTCGGCACGAAACTCATAAATTTGAGCCGGTCGCCGACGCGCAGGTGATAGCGTTTCGCGAAGCCGCCGTTAACTTCGAGCACGTAGAGCGAGTCGCCCTCGACGCTGCGCGAATTCTCAGTGTAGGGCGTTGCGTTCTCCACGACGCCGAGGATTTTGCCGTCACCGTCGGCGAAGATCATGTCGAGCGGAATTTCCGTGTTTTTCATCCAGAAAGTCAGGTGGTCGACGGCGGGAAAAACGAAGAGCAAGCCGGCATCGGCGTCGAGATGCTGGCGGTACATCAGGCCGAGCTCGCGCTCTGAAGGTGTATTCGCGATCTCGACGTTCACGACCGTGCGTATCGCGCCGTCGGAGGAGACGATCGCAACGCGCGGCGAGTCTGCGCAGGCCGCGATCGTCGCGCACACTACAACACCGAAAAAAGCTGCGCCGAGCAGCTTTAGTCGAAGCCAGTTCATCGAAACAAGCTCAACGGCTTCATGTTCGATCAGGTTACCGTTGCGTCCCCGGCCTCCGGCGCGGTCGCTTCGAGTTCGCGGCCGGCGGTCTCCGGAAAGAGGATTAGCATAAGGATGGCCGCGGCGAACCAAAAACCCAGCAACCAGCGGATCGCCCGCCAATGGCTGCCTGCCGCACTATAGAAGATCGTCTCGAGCATCAGGCCGATCGCGCCGCCGCCCGACTTCGCCACCATCAGCGCACTGCCCGCAGCGGCGCGCTGCGAGGTCGGGAAGAGCTCCGTGCCGTAGGCGTTAAGGATGGTCATCGTGGCCTGTTCGCAGAACAGCCAGGCAATCCAGTAGGCGCTCACCCAACGGCCGCCGACCGAATAGATCATCAGTTGCAGGGCAGGTCCGCCGAGCATGAAGGCCACGCCCATCGTCCGCCGCCCGAAGCGATCGCTGGCGCGGCCCGCGACGATGCTGCCGAGAATCCCGATCGCGCCGCCGAAAACATAGAGCGAAGAGACATTCGCCGGCGACCAATGCAGCACTTCCTGCAAATACTTGGGGATAAAGACGTTCGCGGGTGATGCGCCCAGCGTATAGAGAAACCAGACGCCCCCGATGGACGCCAAGCGGCCCGGGTAGGCTCTGCCGAGCGCGACAATCGGCGCGAAGACGCTGGGCGGGCGGCGGCCGGCTGCGACTTCCGCATCAAAGCGCCGGCTCTCGGGCAGCGCCCGCCGAAGCGGGATCAACAGGAAAAGTGGAATCAGCGCCAAGGTGTACAATCCACGCCAGCCGAAGGGCATAACCGTGATAAATGCGAAGACGATCGCGGCGAGGCCGTAGCCACAGATCGCGAGCGCCTCCCACAGTCCAATCGCCCAGCCGCGCACGGCGGCGTCCATCTCCTCGGCAAGAAGCACCAGCGAGATAGTCACCTCGCTGCCGGAAAAAATCCGCGCGAGCACCTGCGCGGCGATGAAGCTGCGCGCGCCGGGCGCAAAGGCGCTCAAGCCGGTAAAGATGGTGTAGCCCGCAATCGTATAGAGCAGTAGCCGGCGGCGGCCATAGACGTCGGCGAGCGGCGCGATCAGCATCGCGCCCAGATTGCCCAGGCGCACCGCAGAGAACATCGCGCCCAGGCTCGCCTCGGCGATCCCGAGGCCTTGCTGAATCTGCTTCAGCGCGAGGCTCAGCAGCGCGCTGTCGTAGTTGTCGAAATATCCGGCGGTGGTGGAAATCCAGAAAACCCGCCACTGGCGCGGCGTGAAAGGCGGGAGGCGCCGCGCGATGAAAGGGAAGCGCGTGCGAGGGGCTGCGCGGGCCGCCTCTGCGGCCGTCTCGAGGCTGGTAATCGGATCCATCCGGGGGTGGGCTTTCAGGCGATCGCGACGCGCAAGTCGGCGAGTCCGCGCAGAAAATATGAGCCCTTGTATTTCGGCTCGAGGGCGGCATCGAGCGGGCTTAAGTGCGGGAAGCGCGCGAGCATCGCGGTAAATGCGATCGTGCCCTCCAATCGCGCCAGCGCTGCGCCCAGGCAGAAATGAATGCCGTCGCCGAACGCCAGATGGTCATTCGGATGCCGCGTAATGTCGAACGTCTCTGGATTGGCGAAGTGCGCCGGATCGCGATTCGCCGCGGCCACCACGACAAAGACTGCGGAGTCCGCCTTGATCTCGACGCCGTTGATCACGACGTCCTCTTTCGTGATGCGCACTACGGACTGCGCCGGCGGATCGTAACGCAACATCTCCTCGATCGCGCGCGGCGTCAGGCTCGGATCGACGCGCAAGCGCTCAATTTGTTCGGGATGGCGCATCAGGGCGAGCATGCCGTTGCCGATCAGGTTGGTCGTGGTTTCATTGCCCGCCAGCAACAGCAGAATCACGAAGGCGATCAGTTCCTCTTCGCTCAGCGCGTCACTCTCGTCGCGCGCCGCCACCAGCGCACTGACCAGATCGGGACCCGGACGCTGGCGTCGCTTGGCGATCTCGCCGATGAAAAAATGTCGCAGTGCGGCAAACGCCTCGGCCACGACGGGCGGCAGCGGCGTCCCGGGCAGAGTATTATCAGAATCGATGATCGCGTCAGACCAGGTCTTGAACTTTTCATAGTCGGCCGGCGGTACGCCGAGCATCTCCGCGATCACCATCACGGGCAGCGGCACCGCGAGGTCCGCCATCAGTTCGAATTCACCCTTGGCCGCGGCGTGCTCGAGCAGGTGGGCGGTAAATTCGCGAATCTTGGGCTCGAGGTCGCTGATCCGCCGCGGCGTGAAGGCGCGACTGACCAGCTTGCGCAGTCGCGTATGGGTCGGCGGATCGGCGAAGAGCAGCCGCGGCGCGTCACCGAAGACCTCGACGCGATCTAGCGGACGCACGTCGCTCGAAAAGCGTGCGGGATCGTGCAGGATCGCGACGGCATCGGCATAGCTGCCGATCAGCGCGATCGGAAAGAACATGTTCAAGAGCTGCGGCGGCCGTCCGATGAAGGCCTGGTAGTGCGGATAGGGATTGGCGCGGAAGCCCTCGTCCCACGGATTGAAGTAAATCTGTTCGCTCATTTTCCTCGACCGGCGTTGCCGCAATTCACTAATTAAGAATCTTGACGCAGGTCCAGGGGGCGGGCGAGTCCGCGAGCCGCGGCCTCGATCAAAACTCGCCTGCGCGCTCCGCGCGGCAATCGACCTTTACGCGCGTCGCAGACTCCGCCGCCCCCCGGCTCCACTAGCGTCCGCAAAAGCGTGGCGGTCGCTTCTCGAGGAATGCGCGGACGCCTTCCTTATAGTCCTCGCTGTCGAAGCATCGCGCGACCATCGCGGCGATCTTCTGCTGGTCCTGATCAATGGCGTCCTTCAACCCTTCGCGAATCGTCGCCTTCGCCGCGGCCATGGTGAGCGGGGCGTTGGCGGCCATGCGCGTTGCGTAATCGCGGACGTTCGCTTCGAGCTCTTCCGGCTCGACCAGCCGATTGAGCAGCCCCATCTGGAGCGCCTCTTCGGCGCCGAAGGTCCGCGCCGACATGAGGATATCGCGGGCGTTCGCGGGACCCGCGATTTGCGACAGCGTGCGCACGCCGTCGAGCGGATAGGCGAGCCCCAGCCGCGCCGCCGGAATCCCGAAGCGCGTCCCCCGCGCCGCGATGCGAATATCGCAGGAGAGCGCGACTTGTAGTCCGCCGCCCATGCAGATGCCCGCGATCATCGCGACCACCGGCTTCGCGCTGTGGCTCAAAGCGTCGGTGGCGTTGCCCGGCGCCGAACGATAGCTGCGCGCCTGCTCGGCGTTTGCCCGATGACTCGGGAACTCGGAGATGTCCGCGCCCGAGATAAAGGCCTCGCGCGACACGCCGCGCATGATGATCACGCGCACGGCCGGATCGGCGTTGAGTTCTTCCGTCGCCGCGACGATGCCGCGCCAGGCCGCGAAGTTCAGCGCGTTGCGCTTCTCCGGACGGTTGATAACGATCCAGCCGAGGGGCGCCTCGTGCTCGACCAATACCGGGTTTTCGCTCTTCGCGTTGCTCATCGTCAAAGCCTCATAGCGCTGCGCGCGCCTCGTTGAATCGCGTTCTAATCTTTGAGCACATTTGCGAACTGCTCGAAAGCCGAGCAGCCTGCGAGCCGCAAACGAACCGCGCACTGCTTGAGCGGCTCCCAAGCTGAATATACCTTCCTTGCCCATGTCGAGATCAAAAAAGAGCCTGCGTTCGCGAATCACCCTACTCGTAACCGCCGTCGCCGCCGTGAGCGCAACCACGCTGCTTTTTGTCGTTTCGGCCGGGGCCGCCGATCAGGTCGCGTCGATCAGCGCCGGCGACACGGCCTGGGTGCTGACCTCTTCGGCCTTCGTCCTGATGATGACAGCGCCGGGACTGGCGCTGTTTTATGCCGGCATGGTGCGGCGCAAGAACGTCCTCGCCACACTCATGCAAAGCTTTTTTCTGGTCGCCTTGATCTCGGTGCAGTGGGCGCTGTTCGGCTACAGCCTGGCCTTCTCGCCCTGGCACGGGCTTATCGGCGGCCTGCAGTGGGCGAGTCTGGCGAACGTCAGCGCAACCCAAGCTTATCCTTGGTATGCGCCAACGATTCCACATCAGGCCTACATGGTGTTTCAGTGCATGTTCGCTGTAATTACGCCGGCGCTGATCACCGGGGCCTTCGCCGAGCGGATTTCTTTCAAAGGGTTTGTGGTTTTCAGCATGCTCTGGACCACTCTGATATATGACCCGCTCGCGCATTGGGTGTGGGCGGTTGACGGCTGGCTGCATCAACTCGGCGCGCTCGATTTTGCGGGTGGCACCGTCGTCCACATCTCGTCCGGCGTTTCCGCGCTCGCCGCGGTTCTGATGATCGGACGCCGCCGCGGCTATCCGCATGAGCCGGTCCACCCAAACAATTTGACGATGACCTTAACCGGGGCCGGGCTGCTTTGGGTCGGATGGTTCGGCTTCAATGCCGGCAGTGCGCTTGCCGCCAACGGTCTGGCGGTTTCCGCCTTTGTCGCAACCAACCTTGGGGCAGCGGCGGCGACGCTATCATGGATCTGCGTGGAATGGTGGCTTTCCGGCAAGCCGACTGTGTTGGGAGCCGCGAGCGGGGCCGTAGCTGGTTTGGTCGCAATTACGCCCGGCTCCGGCTTTGTTGGGCCGATGTCCGCGATCGTTATCGGCCTGATAGCCGGAGCGCTCTGCTATGGCGCTGTGAGGATAAAGTCGTGGTTTTTCTACGACGACGCGCTGGACGTTGTCGGAGTGCATGGAGTAGGCGGGATTTGGGGTGCGCTGGCAACGGGGCTCTTCGCCAACGTCGCGGTCAATTCTGCGGGCGCCAACGGGCTCTTTTATGGTAATCCGCACCAATTCCTGATTCAGGTTGTGGCGGTCGCCGCGAGCGTCTTGTTTGCCTTTGGCGGTAGCCTGATCCTGCTCAAGATCACCGACGCCTTGGTCGGTTTGCGCGTGGACGCCGAAGCCGAGCAACTTGGCCTCGACCTCAGCGAACACGAAGAGAATGCGTATGCCCTGGAAGCGTGATGATGGGCGCGGTGCCGAGACTCTCTGACCTCGCGCTGCTCAGAGCCCGATCAGGTTCGCCTTGTCGATTACGTTGCGGATGATCCGCACTGAGGCGGCGTCGATCATCACGCCGTCGAAGGTGACCGCGCCGAGGCCCTCGGCTTCGGCCTTGGCGTAAGCGGCTTCGAGCTGGCGCGCGCGATCGATCTCTTCTTGCGATGGCGAGAACATCTCGTTGGCTAATTCAATCTGGCTCGGATGGATCGCCCACTTGCCCGCAAAACCCATCGTCGCCGAGCGGATCGCCTCCTCGCGATAGCCCGCCGGGTTCTTGAAGTCCGCATAGGGGCCGTCGATCGCTTCGATGCCGGCGGCGCGCGCCGCGACGACGATCTTGCTGCGCGCGTAGTGCCAGATGTCGCCCGGGTAGGTCGTGATCGAGCCGCCGATAGTCTTTCCCATCCGCACGCCCTGCGAAGCACTGAAATCGCCCGGCCCGAAGATAATCGCCTCCAGCCGTCGCGACGATTTCGCGATCTCCTCGACGTTGATTAGCGCCTCGACCTCCTCGATCAGGCATTCGAGCGCGATCTTGTGCTTGCGCTTGAGCCGCGTCTCGATCTGCGTCAGCAGGGTATCGACCCAGAAGATGTCGCGCGCCGCCTTGACCTTCGGAATGATGATCACGTCGAGCTGCTCGCCCGCATTCTCGGCGACTTCGATCACGTCCTGGTAGGCGTACTCGGTCTCGATATTGTTCATGCGGACGGCGCGAGTTTTTCTGCCCCAGTCGAGGGTCTTGAGCGCTTTGATCACTTTGCCGCGCGCCTCAACCTTCTGGTTGGGCGCGACCGCGTCTTCGAGATCGAGAAAAACCACGTCGGCGTTCGAGCCGAGTGCCTTTTCGATCATCTTTTCATTACTGCCCGGGGTCGACAGCTCGCATCGGCGTAAGCGCATCGCAGGTTCTCCGTGGGGAAAGTCAGCGTGGAAGTTAGCGGCGTTTTTTCGGCCGGTTCTTTGGCCTGAATTTGACGCCTTTCAACGAGCGCGGCGCCTTGATCGCCGCGGGCAGCGCGCGCTTGACCGCACGCCGCTGCGCTTTCGCCGCCGGACGCCGCCGTGTGACCGGCGCTGCAATCGCCACCTCGTCGTGGAGGGCGAGTCCGTCGGTCGTGAACGAGCGTTTTTTGATCAGCGTCGTGCGTTCGCCCTCGAAGACGGTCTCATTGCGCTGATTCACTCCCCAGTGGCGGAAATGGACCAGCCCGACTTCGCGATGACCGCGCGCGTCGGCGGGCTCTGCTTCTTTCGCAACGACTTCGGTAAACGCGTAGAGCGTATCGCCGTGCAGGACCGGGACGCGGAAGCGCACCTTATCAAGCCCGACCTCCTCGACCGCGTTCTCGCCCGTATCCTGCATCGCAAGGCCAATCACGATCGACGCCGTGACGCCGCCGAAAACGATCCGATGCTTTTGCGGCAGCGACTCCGACAGATGCTCGTTGAAGTGCGCCTGGGCGGTGTTGAGCACGAGATTCGTGATGAGCACGTTCTCGAGTCCCTCGACGGTCTTGCCGCGAGCGTGTTCGAAAACGTCGCCGAGGTTGAAATCCTCGAAGTAATTATTGCGCGCCGTCAGCGCGGCCGCCTCGATACTCATTCGGGCATCCCTCCGAGCAGGCGATCCGAGATGATCCGCAGTTGAATTTGCGACGTCCCCTCAAAGATTTTCGTCAGCCGCGCGTCCCGCCAGTAGCGCTCGAGCGGGAGGTCCTTGGTGTAGCCGTAGCCGCCGTGAATCTGCAAACCGTCGCTGGTCACCCGCTCCGCCATCTCAGTAGCGAACCACTTGACCATCGAGGCTTCCTTGTCACAGCGTTTCTTGCTGTCAACGTCGCTGGCGACGGCGTACATCAATGCGCGCGCCGCCTCGATATTCGCCGCCATCTCGGCGAGTTTGAAGCGAATCGCCTGGAATTCCGCGATCGGCCGTTTGAACTGCGAGCGACGGGTCGCATAGACCAGCGAGTCCTCGAGTGAGCCGCGCGCCAGCCCGATCGCCCGCGCCGCAGTATGCACGCGGGCGACTTCGAGAAACGCCATCATCGTGTAAAAGCCGCGGCCCTCGCCGCCGAGCATCGTCGTGGCCGGGATGCGGCAGTTGTCGAAGTGCAGCTCCCAGGTCCGCCAACCGAAATAGCCGATCTTGCGGATCGGCGTCCCGCTGCATCCGGGCGGCAGCTTGCCGCGCTCCTTCTCGATCATGAATTGCGTGATGCCGACATGGCGGCGCTTGCCCTCGGGCGGCGAGGTCCGTGCAAACAGATGGATGAAGTCGGCGCCGTCGGCAAAAGTGCACCAAGTCTTGGTGCCGTTGATGACGTAGTCGTCGCCGTCGCGCGTCGCGCGGCACGAGACGTTGGCGAGGTCCGAGCCGGCGTCGGGCTCCGAGAGCGAGAAGGCGCCGAGGAACTCGCCGCGCGCCATCTTCGGAAAATACAGCTTTTTCTGTTCCTCCGTGATGTCGCCCCAGATGCCGTTGCCGCGCGCGATGATGCTCGCGACGCTCATCCAGCCGCGCGCCAGCTCCTCGGCCACCAGCGCGTACTCGAAGCAGCCGAGCCCCAGCCCGCCGTAGTCCTCGGGAATCAGGATGCCGAAGTAGCCGAGCTCGCCCATCTTGTTGCGCAGCTCCATCGGGATGTCGCCCTCGACCGGGTCGAGCTTGTTGGCGACCGGCAGAACTTCGTTCATGGCGAAGTTGCGCGCCGCATCCTGAATCATGCTGCGTTCTTCGGTCATATAACTCATGCGCCCGGACCTCGCTTCGGAATCAGGTTGGAGCGGCGGAAATCGACGACGCGAATTTCACCGTCTGACTTATTGCCAAGTTCGTCAATCAAAAAGCCCTCTGTATGCCAGCTCACGATCCCGTGTTCGGGACGGCTCGCCGATTCCCGCTTATCGACCACCGTGCTGCGCGCGATAAGCGTCGCCCCAGGATAGACCGGTCGATGGAACGTCAGGCTATCGACGCCCAGGAACAGCCCGCCCGCCTCGCTGAGATCCTCGACCGAAAGTCCGAAAACCGTTGCAAAAACCAGCATCGGATTCACCACCGGTTGGCGATGGCCATGCGCGCGCGCATACGGCGCGTTGAAATAGAGCGGGTTGTAGCTCAGCGTCAGGGTTGTGAAGAGGGCATTGTCGCTCGGATTCAAAGTGCGCCCC
This sequence comes from Candidatus Binataceae bacterium, assembly GCA_035308025.1. NCBI lineage: Bacteria > Candidatus Binatota > Binatia (SeqCode) > Binatales (SeqCode) > Binataceae (SeqCode) > Binataceae bacterium (SeqCode). The sequence continues at coordinate 82,559 of DATGHL010000045.1, read as the reverse complement.
CAGTGATGCGCAAAGACTTGGCCGAGGGTGAAATCCTCGAACAGATTGCCCTTCGGGAGCTTCTTTGCCCGCGAGCGGAAATCGTCACTCATCGCCACGCTCCATGCGTCCTAACCTTATGGCTTGCCTGGAACTTCCGCCTTTTGTCGCGAGACGGAAAGCTGCTGCGCCCGTAACTCTGCCATGCTCGGCAGCTTTGCTCAAATCCTCACGCCCGCGCTTCTGCACCTGACTCCCGCGGCTAGAAAAGTCAGCTTGGCAGCCGGTGCGGCCCGTGATAGCTCCGATCGGGAGGTCTGCTCTTATGCGCATCATCAGACGAGGACTCGCCCGTGTACTCACGGTGGCGGCGCCCTTCGCGCTCACGATTCTGGCGGCCGGTTACTACGCGCCGGCGGCGCGCGCGTTCGATCTCTCGCAACTGCTGGGTCATGAAGACAACGATCCGACGCTCGAAACCTTCTCGATTATCCACGTCGCCGATTTGAAGGCGATGATGAACGATACCAAGTCGCCGGTGCACATCTATGACGCTAACGGCGCCTCCACGCGCGCAGAGTATGGGGTGATTCCGGCCGCAACCCTGCTGAGTTCCGACAACAAATACGACCTTGCCGTACTGCCGCAAGACAAAAAGGCGAAGCTGGTCTTCTATTGCGCGAACACTCTTTGAACGGCGTCGCATGAGGCCGCCCGGCGGGCGGTCAAAGCCGGCTACGAAAACGTCAGTGTGATGGCCGACGGTATCAAGGGGTGGAAGCAGGCGGGCCAGCCGACCACGCTCGTGAGCGGCAGCGAGGGCCACGCCTCGTAGTTTCTGCACACGATTCTGGGGCCGCAGGCGAGCGCGTCACGCTTGCGGCGATTCGGATATAGTCGCGACGTGTCCGAGCCTGCGCCTAGACCCGCTGCACGGTCTCTGCTTGCGCAGCGCGAGCTGACGGTTCGCGCCTTCATTCTCGGCGCGATCCTCGCGTTAATCCTCGGCGCGGCCAATGCCTATCTCGGGCTTTACGCCGGCATGACGGTCTCAGCGAGCATTCCGGCAGCCGTCATCTCGATGGCGCTGCTGCGCCTTCTCGGACGCGCGACTATGCTCGAGAACAACGTCGTCCAGACCGTCGCCTCCGCGGGCGAGGCAGTCGCTGCAGGCGCGATCTTCACCTTCCCCGCGCGACTCATCCCGAATTGCGCGGACTCGCGGCGGCCGCCGCCGCGCAAAAAATCTGGAACGAACAGACGCGCTATCTCGGCGTCGGCGCGATGTGGTCGGCGGGGCGGCAACCTTGTGGCGCTTGCGCCGCTCCATCACGGGCGGGATCGCGGAGAGTTCGCGCCTGATGCGCGCAGGCGACGCCGCGGCGCGCGTCCCGCGCGAGGCCCTCGACCTGCCGCCGCGGGTCATCGCGATCGCGGTCGCGCTCTGCCTGCCGGCGATCACCGTCATCATTTACCGTTTGAGCGGCAGCCTCGGGCTCAGCGTGGCGCTCGCGCTGCTGCTCGTGCTGATCGGATTTTTTGCGTCAGCCGTCGCCGGCTATCTGACCGGCGTGGTCGGAGCCTCGAACAATCCGGTCTCGGGCGTGACGATTATAGTGCTGCTGGCGATCGCCCTGATGCTCAAATTGGGCGGCGTGAGCGCCGCGCTCGGGCCGCGCCTCGCGATCCTCTCCGGCGCGGTGGTTTGTGTCGCGGCCGCGATGGCCGGCGACTCCCTGCACGATCTCGCCACCGGGTTTCATTTGCGCGCGACGCCGCGCGCGCTCGAAATCGCGGTGCTCAGCGGCGCCGCCGTCTCGGCCTTCGTGATGGCGCCGATTCTGAATCTGCTGATCCGCGCCTACGGCATCGCCGGAACGCCGGCCGCCGGCGCGCACGCACTCTCCGCACCCCAGGCTTTCCTGATGGCCAAGGTGGCTGACGGCGTCTTCTTCGGCGGTCTGCCGTGGGGCACGATCGCGGTGGGCGCGGCGCTCGCGACCATGCTCCTGATCAGCGATCGCGCCTTGGATCGAGGCGGCTATGGCTGGCGCACGCCGGTGATGCCGGTGGCGATCGGGCTGTACCTGCCCTTCGGACTCGGAGTGACAATTCTCGCCGGTGCGCTTGGGGGGCTGCTCTTCCGTCGGCAGCGCGACGCACAGGCGGGCCCGGGGCTTCTGATTGCGGCCGGCATGATCGCGGGCGAAGCGTTGACCGGGGTCGCGAGCGGCGCACTGATCACGGCCGGTATCAGGCTGCCACTGTTCTAGCGCGCCCGGACGGACACCCCAAGATTTCCTACCTCTCACGCCTGGGAACCGATACGTATGTCAGCGAGTTAGGGGATCATAGGCTAATCCGACGTTCATGCGATTGTCGGAGGGTTCGCGTGGGCATCGAAAGGAGAAAAAGTCGATATTGACAGTTGATTTTTTTTATCCGTATAAATTCCTCCGGAGCGGCCTCAAAGCCGATCTTGCTCCAAAGTGCGCTCGTGGGGACTGAAAACTGCCTTGCCGCGACCTCGCGAGAGTTCGGCAAGGGCCTCAACCGAACAGGGGAGACATATGATGAAGTGTTTAGGCCGCTTAATGGCAATCGGGCTGGTTATTGCCCTATTGCCCTCGCTGGGCTGGTCGCAATCGACCGACCGCAGTGAAATTGATGCATGGCTGAAGGGATCGGCGACTCAGGCGGACGTTCCGATCGGCACGAAGATCACCGCCGCCAACTGGCAGCAGTTCCAGTACGCGATGCCACTCGGCATGGATAAGCTGTGGGAGGGCAAGTATTTCTGGAAAATGCCTCCCGGAGCTGAGATCGATGTCGCAGCGGCGAAGTATAACGCCTTGCCGAAGAGCTGGCTGGATGCGACCGAAAAGTATGGCGCGCAGACTACGGTAGAAGTCCTACCCAATGGCCATTACGTGATGCATAACTATCACGGCGGAACGCCCTTTCCGAATCCGCAGGAGCCCAACAAGGGCTGGAAAATCCTCGCCAACACCTTCTGGGCCTACCAGCCGGCGGTTTACGTGAATGCAGTCGGGGACAATTATGGCTCGGTGTGGGCGCTGGATCGTTACGGCAACGTTAATCAGACCAAGCTTGACGTGGTCTATCGCTGGAGCGACTACATTACTGACCCGAACTTTCCGACGACTCTGAACTATGCCCCGGGCACCTGGTACACCGAGTGGCTGATGGAAGAATCACCGGAACAGGCGCGTTACACGGCGTCGCTCAACCTGTTCTACACCGATCAGGAAAAGGCTCCCTTCCCGGACACCTACGTGTTCGTGCCGGCGCTGCGCCGTTCACTGCGCTTGGCCAGCACCGCGCGCTGCTCGCCGGTGTTCGGCTTTGACTGGACTTACGATGATGCGAAGACCAATGGCTTCAACGGCAGCACCTCGATCTATACCGGTAACTTCCTCGGCGACCGCAAGCTGCTGACGCTGGCGCACTTCAATCAGGATGGCGCGATCTTCCCTGACGGCTACCTGATGCCGCTGGGCTTCCCGAAGCCGAGTTGGGGCGCGTGGGAACAGCGTCCGCATGCGATTGCTGACGTGACCCGCATACCAAGCGAAGCGGCGGGCTACTGCTATTCGAGCCGCATCCTCTACGCGGATCGCGAGCACTGGAATGGCAACTGGGTTGATCTGTTCGACTCGAACCACAAGCTGTGGAAGTCAATTGCGTATTACAACGACGCGTCGGACAACGTACCCGGGCTTGGTCATAGCTGGGACGGCGTTTCCTCGATGGCGATGGATTTCCAGAATGGCCATCAGACCATCTGGTCGGGATTTGGCAATGACAAGAAGATCAAGCCTTATCTCGGCATCAACGCGCCCAAGGAATACCTCGACGGCGTCAAGTATGGCAGTCCGTCAGGTCTTCAGATGATCATGCGTTAACTACGAACTGAACGTCGGCCCTGGCCGCGAAGCCGGGTCGATCAGGCCACTAGCAAATGGGGCGCGTCCTTTACGGACGCGCCCCATTCTTTTGTTCGCAGCGGCGCTTAACTCAGCAGCGACTTCGCCACGGTCTCGCGATGGATCGGGGCGTTGCCCAGATTAGCCTCGCCCGCCAGTGCGCGACGATGATAAAGGTGCATGTCGTGCTCCCAGGTAAAGCCGATACCGCCGTGCACCTGGATCGCCTCCGAGGTGACATTCTTCGCCATGTCGGACGCGTAAGCCTTCGCCATCGGGACCGCGGTGCCGGCCTCGGGCACGCGCTCGTCAACCGTCCAGGCGGCGTAATAGGCCAGCGATCGCGCGTTCTCGACTGCGACCATCATATCGACGCACTTGTGCTTGATCGCCTGAAACGAACCGATCGGCTTGCCGAACTGAACGCGGGTTTTCGCGTACTCGACCGCGATATCCAGCGCCTTTTGCGCTGTCCCGACCATCTCGGTGGAGAGCGCCGCCGTCGCGACGTCGAGCACCCGCGCCAGCACCGTCCAGCCCTCGTTTTCCTTGCCGATCACTGTGTCGGCCTGAACCTGATCGAATTTCACATGACATACGCGCCGCGTCATATCGACGGTCTTGAGCTGGGTGATGATGACGCCCTTCTCCGTCGTCGGAACGCATAGCAGCGTGATACCGTTCTGCCCGGTGCCGGAGCCTGTTCGCGCCGCCACCACGATCGCGTCGGCGACCTGGGCGTCGGGAACGAAGAACTTTTCGCCGCTGAGCGTATAGCCCGCGCCCTTTTTCGCTGCCTTGAGCTCGATCCCGCCGGCATCAAAACGCCCCGCCGCTTCGGCGATCGCGACGGTGGCGATAAACTTGCCCTCGGCCATCTTGGGCAAAAATTCTTTCTTCAGTGCGTCGGAAGCGCCTTCGAGAAAGACCGGAGCGCCGAGCAGCGCGGCGGCGAAGAATGGCCCAGGAATCAGCGCCTTGCCGAGCTCCTCGACGATCACCGTCATATCGAGGAACGTGCCGTCGGCGCCGCCATATTGCGCGGGAATCAGCAGGCCCGGCCAACCCTGGCCGACCAGCTTGCTCCAGAAGGCGGCGTCGTGAGCCGTCGGGTCAGCCATCATCTGCCGGACAAATTTGGTCGAACAATTGTCGGCGAGAAACCGTTTGGCCGCGTCGCGCAACATTTCCTGTTCTTCTGAAAAGCCAAAATCCAAGTCGCTCGTCCTCCGTTGATGGTTTTTCCCTGGGGCAAAAACGCCGGCGATGCCGGCGTGATGATCGAGAATTAACTAACCACTATCGCGCGCGTGACTGCAAGCGCGGACTCGCCTTCTCGCTCTTCCGCGAAACGCTGGTGTTAATGTATCGCGACCAGATAGATCGCCATCGCCACCCCGCACAGCGCCAGGCTCACAGGCACCAACGTCGCGATCAGCGACGGACGTCCGACGACCTCGCGCCCCTGATTGAGGCGAGCGAGGAGACCGCGATAATGAAGCATCGAGTAAAGATTTACGAACACTCCGATCACGATCAGTCCGGTGCCAAGACCGAGTGAGAAGCCGAATGAACTGATGCGAAACTCCGGATGGGTCTCGCCCAATTCCTTGAGAAAGAGCCCGAAGCGCGCGACCACGAAGCCGAAGCCCATTAAAGCCAATCCGGTGCGGATCCAGGCCAGGAAGGTTCGCTCCGCGGCGAAATAAACCCGCGGATCTCTTTTCGGCGGAGGCTCGGGTGGCCGCCCCGCCGCTTCGCAGAGCGCACCGGCGGCGCGACCGCTGGGCGCGAGCTGACTCATGCCGGCGGCTCCGAGATCAGCGCCAACACGCCGCTGTACTGGAGCAGTCCGGCAGCGCCGGCAAGCGGCCCAATCTCGAATCCGGTAAAGAGCCCGGCGATCGGAAGGTCGCCGAAGTGCTGCCCGATATAGGCGGAATCGTGATCCGGCAGGTTGTAGAGTCCGGAGCCCCGCGAAACGCAATTGAAGTAGAGTCCGAAAGCCGGCCTTGGCTGACCCGGCGCGCTCAGCATTTCGAGCATCGCTTTGAGTTCGTTGCGCGACCGTTCGGCATCGCGCAGAACAAAGCCCACGCGATCGCCGACCGCGGGCCGATGCGCCACGGCGAGCGCGCCATGCTCGGCGCTGACTCCGGTGATGTTGCGCACGAAAAAGGCGCCGCGCTCAAGGCGTTCGGCGGCCGGTGCGACCGGCACGCCGAGAAACATAAACGCCGAGGCTCGACGAATATCACTCATCAAGGGACCGGCGGCTTCGGCGAAAACGTCATAGGCGCGCCGCCCGTCAAGTTCGAGAATTACATTGTCGCGCGCTGCGGTTACGCGGCGGATCGGCCCAATCGGTGCGCAGGCCAGCGCCGCGCCGACGCTGACGTGAAGGTCGCCGGCAAGCAGCGTCGCGGAGACCGAATTCGAGCTGACGACGTCGCCGCAGAACTGAAAAGTCTCGCCAATTGCGCCGTCCTCGCTGGCGCCGCCGCCGACCAGAGTCACGCCCGGCAGCTCGGCTGCGAGCGTCGCGATGAACGGTTCGGGTTCGAGGTTGTAAGTGTCGGCGAAGAGGCAGAGCAGATTGTTCGGGCCGAGCCGCGGGCGCACCGCCACCGCCAGTTCGAGTGCGACTTCGCGCGAGCGCTGCCGTAATTGCGGCACGAAAAACCGCGAAACCGTAATCTCCTCGGCGCCCATCACCAAAGCCGCGACGCCGTGACCTGATTCGATCTCGCGGCCGCCGGCGATTACGCCGATACTGCCGCAGCCCGCCACCTCGGCCGTCCCGGCTACTTCCCCTACCGTGCGCACCAGCAGCGGGAAAGCGCCGCCGTGCTTGCTGCTGGCAAAACAGATGACGGCGTCGGCCGTGCGCAGCCCGGCATTTCGCAGCGCCGACTGCGTCGCTTCCACTGCCGCGGTCCGTGGATTAGCGGCGACCGAATAACCTGCGCCCGCACGTATCATGAACCCTCTCCCGGCTGCTGCGAGCCGCTCCGCCCCTGCTCCCAGAACGAGCTTTACAGAATCGCGGCGGCGCGAGAAGGGTCCCGTGCCGCGTCGTTGCCTCGATGATCCGGTTGCGCTAGCGTCCAAGGCGGTTCGTGATGATTAGAGGGTTCGGGCACGACGCCTCAAGACGCCGGCGCGTCATCGTTTTTGCCGGCGCGGCATTGCTTCTGCTCGTGCAGTCCTTTGCGGCCGCGCATTATCATCAGCACGATCCGCGCCGTGGGCTGACGCAAAACACTCGCGTCACCGAGACCGACGTCCTCTGCGCGGTCTGCGCCTTTCATCTCCACTCGCCACCAAACCCGAATGCCGCGTCGGCGCTGGCGGACGCTTCGATCTCGAAGTATCGAATCGCCGCGGAGTCTAACGGCGAGCTGGTCGCCACCTTCATCGCACGCCCCGCCTCCCGAGCTCCTCCCGTCCCCGCGTAGCTTCCCTCTTTCTGAATCATTGAAGTTTTGCCCGTGCCTGGCGCTGGGCGAGTATTGCGTCCCGCGGCGGTTGGAGAGCTTATGCGGAAACTGAAATGCGGAGTGGCGCTCGCCTTGATGGTCGCACTGAATCTTCGATGCCACCAGCCATCCGGCAGAGGCAACCGCGAGTAGTATCATCAGCGGCGCCATAAAGGACGCGCTTGGCCGGCCGCTCGCCGACGCCGAAGTGATTTTGCAGACAGGCGACGGCAAGATCGTTCAGCGCGCCAAAAGCGATCAAAGCGGACATTTCCGATTCGCCAACGTAGCGGCGGGGAGCTATGCCGTGGTCGCGAACAAGTCAGGCTTCCGCACCGGTGCGGCCAGCGTCGAGGCGCGCGCGGGGTGCGAAGCCGCTCGAGATCGCGCTCGAGGCCGAAGCGGCCTTGAGCCTGAAAGTTGCGGCGAAAGGCTCGAGGTCGCGCGTAATGGATTGAATCCTGAGACCGGCGGCAGCGTCTATCGCTTCAGCCAGCAGGCTATTCAGGCTTTGCCGCAAGGCGGCAACACCTCGACCAACAGTCTACTGTTGCAGGCGCCGGGCGTGGCGCAGGATTCCTTCGGACAGATTCACATCCGCGGTGAACACGGCGAAATTCAATATCGGATTAATGGGGTCGAATTGCCCGAAGGGGTGGTCAGCGGATTCTCCCAGACCTTCAGTCCGCGCTTCGCGCAGAGCATCTCACTGCTCGAAGGCGCGCTGCCTGCGCAGTACGGTTATCACACGGCGGGAGTTGTCCAGATTCAAACGAAAAGCGGGGACAGTCTGAACGGCGGCGATATCGAAATGTATGGCGGCCAGCGCTACACCCTCTTGCCGAGCTTCGAGGTCGGCGGGTCGCAAGGCAAGCTGAGCTACTATGCGACCGGTTTCTACAATCAGAACAGCCGCGGGCTCGAACCGCCGACGCCGGGTCCGCAGGCGATCCATGACTTCGCCACGATCGGCAATGGTTTCGGCTATCTCTCTTATATCCTGAGCCCGACGACGCGGTTGAGCTGGTTCGGCGGGTTTAACGTCTCGAACTATCAGATCCCGGCCAATTCCGATCAGCCGCAGGTGTTCACTTTGGCCGGCGTGCCGAATTTTCCCTCGGCAAATATCCGCGAGACCCAACTCGAGCAGAATTACTACAGTGTCCTGGCGCTGCAGGGCCTGCTCGGCTCAGCGATCGACTATCAGGTGGCGGCCTTCACGAGATACTCGACGTTGTCCTTTCATCCCGATCACGAAGGCGATCTGATCTACAACGGTATCGCGTCGCGCGATTTCCGCGGCGATTGGGCTAGCGGGCTGCAAGGCGACGTCACTTCTCGGGCGCCGGAGCAGCATACGATCCGCGCCGGCTACTACTTCAGCGGCGAGCGCGCCGAAATTGATAATCACGCGCTGGTCTTCCCGGGGGTATCAACCCCGTCACTGGGGTAGTGTTCCAGAGCAGCACCCATCCGACGGCGGTGGTGGATGATACCGCTCTGGTGGCTTGGAATTACGGCGTCTATTTGCAGGACGAGTGGCGCCCAATCAAGAAACTGACGCTCGATTACGGCGTCCGCTTCGATCTCTACGACGGCCTGACGCGTTCGGATCAGTTCAGCCCGCGGGTCGCCGCGATCTATCAACTGTTTGAGGGAACCGCGCTGCATGCCGGGTATGCGCGCTACTTCACGCCGGCGCCGCTGGACGCAGTGTCGGGTGAGGATCTCGTCAAATTCGCCGATACGACCAATGAGCCGATGGTCAAGACCGATACGCATATCGCACCGGAGCGGGCGCACTACTTCGACGCGGGAATCACGCAGAATCTGCCTCACAACGTCAAGGTTGATCTGGACAGCTACTACAAGAAGTCCACTGACCTGCTCGATGAAGGACAGTTTGGCCCCACGCTGGTGTTTACCCCATTTAACTATGCGAAGGGTCGGCAATACGGCGTCGAGTTTACCACCTCGATGAACCCGCTCAAGGACCTGACATTCTATAGTAACTTTGCCTACTCAGTCGCGCAGGGGATCGATATAGTATCCGATCAGTTTCTCTTTAGCGCGCCAGAGCTGGCGTTCATCAAGACCCACTATGTCTTTCTCGACCACGATCAGACCTTCAGCCAGTCGGCGGGAATCACTTATACGCTGCGCGGCTTTCTGTTCACGTTGAACGACATCTACGGCAGCGGGCTGCGCTCGGGCTTCGCCAACACCGGCAACCTGCCATTCTATGTCCAGTTCGACGCCGGCATCGTAAAACCGTTGACGCTCACCTCAGTCGGGAAAGTCGAAGCGCGAGCGGCAGTGATAAACCTGGGCGACTGGATTTATCCGATTCGGAGCGGTTCCGGGATCGGTGTGTTTGCGCCGCAGTTTGGTCCGCGCCGCAGTTTCTATGGCGGGCTCAAATGGTACATCCCGTTTTTCAACCGCCAGGGTTCGATTCAATGAAAATTCCAAAGTTTTCGACGTCAACGGGTGAAGCGCGATGAGTGAACTGGCGGGCGCCTGGGAGGCGCTGAAATTCGGCGGCGCGATGGTCTATCCGCTGCTCTTCCTGGGCGCAGTGGCGATCGCGATCATCCTCTGATCGGGCCGTGAGCTATCAGCGGATGCTGCGGCTGCCGCGCGGCCTTGCGGAACTGGTCGAGACCTACGGCTTCTCATGGTCTGAACTCGAAACGCAGCTCAATGCCATGAATGTCGGCAACGCCTATCGACGCTTCTTCGGGGTGATCGCGGCGAACCGCGAGCGCCCGGCCTGGTGGGTCGAGTCCCGCGCGAGCGACGAGGCGGGCGGCATCGAGAAGGCGCTCGGCCGCGGCCTCTGGGTGCTCGAGACCGTCGTGACGGCGGCGCCGCTGATGGGTCTGCTCGGCACGATCACCGGCATGATGCAGTCATTTCGGGTGATCGGCGCGTCGAGCCTGGTTGCGCCGACACAGGTCACTGCCGGCGTGGCGCAGGCGCTAATCGCGACCGCGCTCGGCTTGCTGATCGCGCTGTTGGCACTGTTTGCCTTCAATTTTTTCTCGCGCCTCCAGTCGCGCGCGCTCGATCAGCTCGAGCGCCTGGGCTCGCGCCTGATCGATCATATTCGGCTCGATCAGGAGACCGAGGCGCAGGAGACCGCTGCCAGCCATCGCGAGATCGCGGTGGTCGCCGGCCGCGGCGCAGTGCGATGAAGCTGGTGAGGTCGCGCGAGTCGCGTCGCGGGCGGATTGAGATCATCCCGATGATCGATGTGATGTTCTTCCTGCTGGTCACCTTCATGCTGGCGTCGCTCTCGATGCAGAGTCTCAACTCGATCACGGTCAACCTGCCACAGGGCGACGCCCCCAACCTGAGCCATCAGGAGCCGGTCACCCTCACGGTTACGAAGGACAGCCGCATCTTTCTCGACAAGACTCCGATCACGATGGCGACGCTGGCCTTCACGCTCAAGGCAATGATGATGGGTCGCGACGCTGGGGTCGTCGTTAACGCCGACGGCGCTGCGCCTGAGGGCGTCGTCGTCGAAGCGATGTTGCAGGCGCGGCGCGCCGGCGTCGAGCATTTTCTGATCGCGGTCAAACGCGATTGAGCGTGACCGTCGAAAACGCGCGCGAGCGGATGATCTCCGCCGGCGAACTCGACCAGCCCTGGCGGCGGATCGCGTGGATTATTCCGCTCGCTGTTATTTTGTGGGCGGGGTTGCTCGCGGCCTTCGGCCTGCTACTGGAAGGGACGGCGCCGCCCCCGCCCGAACTTGCGCCCGCGGAGGTGCGGATCGTTGAGTTACCACCGCCCGCCAAGCTGGCCCCGATTGCGCCGACGCAACCTCATCCGGTGCCCGCCGTGGTACACCACCCCGCAATCGTTCGGCCCCGGACAGCCCACCTGACCAGACCCAAGGTCATGCCCGAAATCGCCCCATCGGAGAATGGCACGGCGAAGAGCAAGACTGAGCCCCGGGCCCCAGCCAGCAGCACGACAGGGCCAAGTGCCGGAGCCCCGCCGAGCAACGCTGCATCGGGCGTCGGCGCTGACAACAACGGGGCGCACGCGATCTTCGAGCCGACCCCGGTTATCCCGGATGATTTACGCGACGCGGTGATAGACACCGTCGCGATCGCGCATTTCAAAGTCGCCGACGACGGCCAAGCCTCCGTCACCCTGACCAAGCCGACCGAGAATCCGCGGCTCAACCAAATCCTGCTCGAGACGCTGGACCAGTGGCGTTTCATGCCGGCGCACAAAAACGGAGTCGCGGTTGGTTCAGAATTCGACGTTCGGATCCCGGTCACCGTCGAGTAGTTCTGCACGCGCACCATTTCCCCACGCTTGCGCGGCTTTACGCAATCGCCCGACTGCACTACAAGTAAGTGTCCGCAACTGTCAAAGCTATCGATACAAAGGAGAGACGAAGCTTATGGCCAATACACTGATCTCGAAACCGATCATTTCCTCCGATTCACACATCATGGAGCCGCCCGACACCTACACCGCGCGGATCGACAAGAAGTACCTCGACACCGCGCCCAAGGTGGTCTGGATGGAGAAGGGCGGCGACACCTACGTCGTTGAGGGGATGAAACAGACCATCCCGATGGGCCTGGTGGCCGCGGCCGGAAAATCCGCCGAGGAGCTGGCGACTGCGGCCGTCTTCGCTAAGTTCGAGGATCTGCCGCGCGGCGCATGGGATCCTGAGGTGCGGATGGCCGATCAGGATCGCGACGGCGTCGCCGCCGAGGTCATCTATCCCAGCGTCGGCATGATTCTCTGCAATCATCCCGACGCCGATTACAAGAAGGCCTGCTTCGACGCCTACAACCTCTGGATCGCCGAGTATTGCGGCGCCCATCCGGATCGGCTGATCGGGCTCGGGCAGACCGCGATGCGCACGCCCGACGAAGGGATCAAAGACCTCGAGCGCGCCAAGGCGATGGGTCTGCGCGGGATGATGATGTCGGGAATTCCGATCATCGAGGACTACGACAGCAAGATTTACGATGAGTTCTGGGAAGCCTCGGTCAGCCTCAAGATGCCGCTTAGCTTCCATATTCTGACCTCGAAGGAGGGCATCGGAAATCCCAATCGCGGGCCCAAGATGAACTCCTTCATGTCGATCATCCGCGGCAACCAGGACATCATCGGGATGTTCATCCTGGGCGGCGTCTTCGAGCGCCATCCGCGATTGCGCATCTCATGCGTCGAAGCGGATGCGGGCTGGGTGCCGCATTTCATGTACCGCCTCGACCACGCTTACGATCGCCATCGCTTCTGGCTGACCGCCGACAAGCTGTCGAAGATGCCCAGCGAGTATTTCCGCGAGAATATCTACACGACCTTCCAGGACGATTGGGTCGCCTTCAAGATGAAGGACATGTGTAATCCGCAACGGCTGATGTGGGCCAATGATTTTCCGCACAGCGACTCGACCTGGCCGAATTCGCAAGAGCTGCTGAAAAAGCATTCGGCCGGGCTCAACGAGCAGGAAAAGAACTGGCTGCTGCACGACAACGTCGCGGAGCTGTACGGCATCTGAGTGCGCGATTGAATTGCGCGATTGAATTGATCGCAAAGTAACGCCCGGCGCGGCGGATTCCGCCGCGCCGGGCAGGAGAGACCGCGATGTTGCAAAAACTCTTTCACGTCAACATTTGTGTCAGCGACATGGAACGCTCGGTCCGCTTCTATCAGGAGCTAGGGTTCAACAAGGTCAACGACTTTATCCTTGAAGATCCCAGCGTGGGCGAGGCGCTGGGTCTCAAGGCGCGCAAGCTGCACGGCGTTTTCATGCGTCTGGGCAATGACGCCAACGCCCCGGTGCTCGATCTGGTGCAGTTCATCGACCCGCCGCCGCAGGGCAAACCCTACCCGACGCTGAATAACCTCGGAATCTGCCGAATCGCCTTCACCGTCGATGACATCGACAAGACCTACGAAGACCTGAAGACGAAGGAGGTTGATTTTGTCGCGCCGCTCAAGAAGATCGACGGCCCGGGTGGCGCGAAAATCGGCGTGGTCTGCTTCCGCGATCCCGACGGCACGATCCTGGAACTCATTAGCGGTATGTAAATACAAGACATTAGGGAGCCCACAATGCCGAACTTGACGATCAACGGCGAATACGATCCCCGTTTCGTGCGCGTGCGCGATGCCTTTATTGAGAACTTCGAGCAGCGCGGCGAGTTCGGCGCGGCAGCTTCGATCGTGGTCGATGGGCGCTGCGTCGTCGATCTGTGGGCCGGGCACGCCGACGCGGCGCGGACGCAGCCGTGGAATCGCGACACGCTCGTCAATGTCTGGTCCACCACCAAGGGCTTGTGCGCGATGTGCGCGCATCGGCTCGCTGACCAGGGCAAGCTCGACTTCGACGCGCCGGTCGCGAAGTACTGGCCCGAGTTCGCGCAGAGCGGCAAAGGCTCGATTCCGGTCAGCTATCTGCTGAACCATAAAGCGGGTCTGGCGGCGATCAAAGCGCCGCTCCAGAACGAGGATCTGTTCAACTGGGAGAAGGTGACGACGGAACTGGCGCGGCAGGAGCCGTGGTGGGAGCCGGGCACGCGGCACGGCTATCACGCGATTACCTTCGGCTGGCTGGTGGGCGAAGTGGTGCGGCGGATCAGCGGCAAGAGCCTCGGCGCCTATTTCCGCGAGGAGATCGCCACGCCGCTCGGCGCCGACGCGCATATCGGGATCGGTCCCGAATTCGACGCGCGCGTCACGGACATCATCTACGCGCCAGATCCCAAGCCGGGCGAAGTCAACTTGTTGGCTGACATGATGAACGATCCGGCCTCGGTGGGTGCGATGGCGCTCGCGAATCCGGCCAATATTTTCCTGCAGGAGACGACGAACTCACGCGCCTGGCGCGCCGCCGAGATTCCGGGAGCGAACGGTCACGCCAATGCGCGCGCGCTCGCCCGGATATACGGCGCGCTCGCGCGCGGCGGCGAAGTCAATGGCGTGCGCGTCTTCGGCCCCAAGGAGATCGAGCGCTGCTACACCGAGCAGTCGAACGGGCAGGACGCTGTGCTGCCGCTGACGACGCGTTTCAGCCTTGGCTTTATGCTGTCGCAGCCGCACAGCAAGATGGGTCCGAATCCGCGCGCATTCGGTCATCCGGGCGCGGGTGGCTCGCTGGGCTTTGCAGATCCCGACGCCAAGCTGGGCTTCGGCTACACGATGAATCAGATGGGGCTCGATCCGCTGCTCGACGCCCGTCCCGCCGCACTGATCGCGGCCGCCTACGCTTCGCTCTGACGACAAGAGACACATACGACTGTTTCGCTAGCCCTTATCTGTCGGATTCGCACGGGTAGCGCCATCCGCCGCGAGTGCGCTTTCATCACGAACGTAGCGATGGGTTACGAATGGAGCATCTTTGGAATCTCGCATCGGTGGTCGTAGGGGCGTTACTTGGCTATATGTTGACTGGGACTACTCGTTGGTTCGAGCGTCGCCGAAACGTGTACGACGACACGACCCGTTTCCTCGCTGACTACAGAGTTCGAGCGATGGGTTGCCAAACTCCTCAGGAGCTTTTGACGCATGCGGAATGGTTGAACAGACAGATTAGCGATGAGTTTCCGAAGCGCGTTTTCGACGAATGGAGAAAAGTACATTCGTTCCTTCAGGTGCCGGGTCTTCCTTCTCAGAGTGCGACGGCTTTCGACGATGCAAGAGATAGGGCGCTCGACGCGATGCAGATGTGTTTGAGATGGTGCAAGCACTTCTAAATGTGCGATTTCGCTGTTTCGTCGCGTTCATAGGGAATCGATGAGCGGAATATGGACCTCTCGACGGATTCTCTAGCGTTTGGCGGCTAAGCGAGCGCTTGCTAAGGAGGCGAAACGTTTAATGCTTTCGGTCCTCGTCCCCTTCTTCGTCGTCGCGATTGCGGTGGCCGGGTGGTACATAATTGACAGCCCTCAGGCGGCGACGTTCTATCTTTTTGTAATATCAATGGCGGCCTGGCTTTTGGGAGCGTACATCGGAGTCCACACCGGCTTTAGCGCCGGTTGGGTCATGGGTAGCCTCTTTGGGGCCGCGTTGTACCGCGAGAACCACGGTGGCCCAAAGTCACTCTGGTAGCCGCACTGGGGTGAGTGGCTCTTATGTCACTCGAGAATTAAGTATTAGATCGCCTCAATAAACCGCAAACCTTTCATCGAAACGCCGTCGCAGCGGGCGTCTTTGACGTCGAGGACGCCGCCGATCGTCGCGCGATCGAAACATACCGAGCTTTCGGCGCGAAAGCCGCTGCCGAGCACAACGTCACCGCCGACTGTCGCACCTTCGGCCGTCAACGCGACGCCGCCACGATTCTCGAATTGACCACCGGTACAGTTGAGCGTCCCGCCAATCGTCGCGCCGGCAAGCCGCACCGCCCCTTGTGCAAGGAACCGCGTATGCATCCGCACTGAGCCGCCGACGCGGATGCGTTCCGCGTCAAGTGCGATGCCGCCCGGATTCTGGCAGATGCCGCCGACGCAGTAGAGATCGCCCCCGATAGACGCATCGCGGAGGAGTACCGCGCCTTTCGCGTTAAACCATTCACCGAGAAAAGCGCGGCCCCCAATCACAACGTTATCGGCGGCGAGTGCGGTCGCGCCGGGATTCTCGAAGGCGCCGTGCGCGCAGTACAGAAAACCGCCCATCCGCGCGCGCAGGAGACTCACCTCGCCGCGGGCTTTGAATCCCTGACTCAATAATACGTTGCCCTCGATCTGCGCGTCGTCGAGGACGAGCGCCGTACCGCGGGGATTCATGAACTTCCCTCGCGCACAATAGAGCGCCCCGCCAATATGCATCCGGCGCATACTCACTGCGCCGGCGGCGAGGAAATCATTGCTCAGCAGCAGATGGCCACCGATTGTCATATCGTTGGCTATTAGCGCCGCGCCATCCACTGGACCTAGACTCGCGCCTGAGAACGACAGACTTTCGCTGATCGTCGCGCGCTCCAGGTTGATCGGCTGAGCAACGCGCGAGCCCTCGCAGAGTTGAAGATCTTGCTCGACGCGCAGCTCTTCGCCCTCCAGTCCCGAAAGCTCGCAACCGCCCAAGAAAATGGCTTGAAGCGATGTGCTGCGCATCCTGAGCTGTTCCTCGAAGACGCAATCGACGAACATCAGCGTTCCGGCAATCGTCAGACCTGAGAGGTCGAGTAAACCGCTGATCGTTGCGCCCTCGACGCGAATCGAGGCTGAGGCGGCGCCGGGGTTTGAACCGATTGCTAGTACCCGTGCGAGGATTTTTTCCGCGGAAATTGTCGTCCTGCGCATTGCTGTCATATACCCGATAGCGCGCCCGGGCTTGAGCGCGACGAGGACAGGGAGGTGGGGTCTTGCGCTCGCCGCAGCGATCGAGCTCGTGTTTGTCCTAGGCCTTGTCCACGTCGTCAGGGAGCATCGCGGCCGCCGCGCGGACGCCGATCAACGCCACACGTCCGTGCGGCCATTGCTTTTCCAGCCGACTCAAACGAATGATTATCCGAGCGTCCAGGGAGGTCGAATCGTGAGCCAGCCGAGCCCGAATCTGGAGAGGACTTCCGTCCAAGCGAGATTATTTTGCGTTCGGATCGATAAATGATCTAGAAAAACCAAGCTGCGTCTGCGCGGTCATACTCGAATGCACTCGTAGACGATTGATTCGCACGCCGCCTCATTATTCGTCGTAGCCTGCACCATCCATTTCACCGGCAGAAATAGCTTTCTTTTCTTAGTTACGGGCTCCGGGTAGATTCCGCGATAGCTCTTCAGTTCAAGGCCCGCGCGATCCGCGAGCTCGGCAACGCCTGAGGCAAACAGCATCGTCACATGGTCTACATTTTCGCACGACGCGTTGAACAAGTGCCGGAATATGCGCCCCAAATAAAATGGATTAGGCGTCGTCAGGACCAAACTGCCCCCAGGTACCAGCAGCCGACGCGCCGCGTCAAAAAGCCGGCTGGGATTCCCGAGGTGCTCGATCAACTCGCCGCAGATTATTAAGTCGAATCTATCCGTGATGTTCTCGCCCTGCTCCGACGTGATGTCGCAAAGCGCGACGTTGTATCCCTTCTCGAGCAGCTTGCGAATGCCTTCCGCGGCGATATCAACGCCGAAGCAACGACTTGCCACCGCCAAAAGCCGCCCATGCAACCAATCGGGATCTTCGGCGCTCTCAGCAATGTGATTGACCACTCCGACGTCCAGAACATTCTTGTTCTTTGCCATTTCACAGAGGTAGGCAATTCGGTTCTCAACGGGTTGTCGCCGCGCTTTCCTCAAGAGAGAGGCCCGAAGCCTCAAGACCTCAGGTAGATTTGGATTAGCGGAGATCTCACTCCAATGCACAGATAGGCTCCTTGACGAACGTCACTGCGATAATTGTGACAGCTCCAGACTCATTTTGCACGCCAGCTTGAGAGCAGGCATTTCCGAAAACTACATCGAAGGCTCGGCAGCGCCTGGGCGCATAAAATATAGCATTATAAGTAGTCGCAATCTCAGGTAAGTGATCTGAGTTCGCGCAAAATCGATGGTCGTATAGTCATTCCGGTCGGCCTGGATCGAGCGATGGAGCTATTACAATCGGTTTGGTCCTGTAGTATTGTTTATCCTTCAATTAATCGATGGATTACAACCCGGCCCACGGCGCCCGTGAGATGACGCCGGATCAGCTCCCGGCGGTCCGCTACGCGCTCGACCGCGCACTCCAGCCGATTGGCAATACCAGGGCTTCGACGTCATCGACCAGTTCCAGCCAGCGCGATTCGCTATCAGGTTAATCATCTCGGCTTCACCCCCGGCCTCGTTCGCACCCACTACACGCCGAGCTTCGACAGTTATCTCGGCCAGGCGCAGCGAAATCTCGTCGAGACGTATCTACAACGGCGGGTCTGGTGGCACTGGATTTACGAATCGATGTGGGGTAACTTCAACTTGACGAACGTCGACCCCACCAGCAAAGATAACACCATGCTGACCGGTTGGTACGGGATGTACGTGGGCCAAAAGATGCTCTCCTCCGGAGACCGCCGCTATGCTGAGCCGGACGCGCTGACCTTCCGGTTGAACGAGCGGAATGCATACCCGCACGACTACCATTCGGTGGTCCGTTCGGTCGTGGAGAACCATCGGCAGTCCGACTTCTGCCTGTCCCTTGTGAGCCGAACTGGATTTATCCGGTCTACCCTGCGAAGTTGAGGAACACTCGGAGAACGAGCGCGCCGCCAGGTTCAATTTCAAGGAGGGTCATACAATGACAACCTTTCCAGTCAGTGCGATTGAAGTTTTCGGCCGCGGCGTTTCGAAAGCCGAAGGCGTCGTCATCGACAAGGATAATTGTGTATACGGAGGCGGCCGCAATGGCGTGATGTACAAGGTCACGCCCGACGGCAAAGTCGCTGAGCTGGCGACGCTGCCCAGCGGTTCGATTCCCAACGGCGTCACGATGGATCGTAATGGCGATCTAATCTATTGCGACCTCGGCAAGGAGGCCGTGGTGCGGGTGACGCAGAGCGGAGAGGTTACGATGGTCGCTGATCGCGTTGCCGATCTCCATCTCTCCCTGCCCAACTTTGCAACCTATGACGCCGAAGGCAATCTCTTTGTCTCCAACTCCAGCACGAACAACATCAACAATATCCTGCCGGAGCTAATGACGCCGTCGCCCAAGGGCGCGCTCGTCGTGATTCGCAAAAACGGCAAAAGCGAGATAGTCGCGACGGGCTTTTACGTCGCCAACGGCACCGCGATCGATCCGAAGGAAGAGGCCGTTTATGTGCTCGAATCGACGCGCTACGACTGTATGCGGATCGCGCTCAAAAAAGACGGCACCTTCGGCAAGCCGGAAATCTACTCAAAGGACTTTCCCGCGATTCCTGACGGCATGGCGTTCGACAGCGCGGGCGATCTCTACATCACGCTGCCCGGCAAAGCGAAAAAACCCGAAGACCCGCCCAAGGACAAGATTCTGCTGCCGGCCAACCAAATCCTCAAGGTGGATCAGAGCGGCAAATGGACGATGCTCATCGATGATCCGAAAAGCGAGCGCCTCGACCATCCGACCAACTGCGCCTTCGGTGGTCCGGGCTTGCAGGATTTATACTTCGCGAATCTCGAGGGCGAGCATTTCAGCCGCGTCCATACGAATTTCCGCGGGCATCCGCTCTACCATCAGCGCTAATTTAATTTGATCGCAAATTTGTGGTTAACGAAACAGGCTCCGACGCGCGCGTGAGCGCCGGAGCCTGTTTCAAATCCGAGGCGGGTTAGTTAACGCAGACCGAGTTCCGCCAAAGGGCCGCGATCGGCCACCGGCGCGCGCTTGACGCCAGTGCCGAGCGCGACTGAGCCCGGCGTGCGCTGAAACGGATCCGGCAGATCGATCTCCTTGGCGTAGGCGTGCAGCGCCGGCATCACCTCTTGCGCGAACAGACGCATACTCGTGCGCCGATCCTCGTTGCTCACCGGACCCTGCACGCTGAACATGATGAAGACGCCGGGGCGCAGGATGCGCAAGATCGCCTTGACCTTCTGCGTGACGCTGGCCGGCGTCCCCGCGATCACTTGGTAATTGCGCATCACCTTGTCGAGGCCGCCGCGCAACTTGCGCCGCACCTCGTCGTAGTCGACCGCGCCCTCGTCGCCGCCGTGCTGAGCCTGCGCCAGCTTGTCGCCGCTGAGGCCGAGCCAACTGCCGGTCGGCTGCTTCGCGAGCATCCGAATGGCGCTCTTCGAGTTGTACCCGGGCGGCATCGTGAACTCCGGCGCCGAAAAGGCATTCTGCCCGCCGCCGTACACGAAGTTCTCCGCGATCGCGTGGGCCTTCTCTTCGGTCTCCGCCACGACCGTAGGAATCAGGTAGCCGAAATTCTCCGGTCCCGCCTGATAGCCCTGCTTGGCCGCTTCGTCAGCATAGTAATCCCAGAGATCGCAGGTCGGCCCGAGCATCGTCCCCAGCCCGATATAAGGGTAACGATGTTCCGCGCACCACTTCACGGTCTCGGGGCTGATCACGCCCGGAATCCACATCGGCGGATGCGGTTTTTGATACGGCAGCGCCCATGGATTGACGTGGCGATAATGGAAATGCTTGCCCTCGTAGCGCCACGGTCCGGGCCTCGTCCAGGCCTGCACGATAAAGTCGTGGGCCTCGTTGAACAGCTCGCGATTGTAGGCGGGATTGGCGTTGTTGAAAAACTGCTCGCTGCCCGCGCCGCGCACCCATCCAGTGATCAGGCGGCCCCGTGAGATCAAATCGATCTCGGCCAGCTCCTCGGCCATCCGCAGCGGATGCTTGAGCACCGGTAGCGGATTGCCGATCAGCACGATGCGCACGCGCTTGGTGCGATAGGCGAGCACCGACGCCTCGACGTTCATCACGCTGCCCATGCAGAAGGGGTTGCCGTGATGCTCATTCAGGGCGACGACGTCGAAGCCCAGATCTTCGGCGTAACAGTACTCGTCGAGATAATAGTGATAGTCGTCGGAGGCCTTCTCGCGATCGAAGTGCGAGTTCGACACCGCAAAAAAGGCCCGATTCTTGAGAATCACCTCCTCGGGCAACCAGCGATACGGCCGTTCGGTGAAATATCCTATCTGCATGACTCTTACTCTCTTAATAAAGATTCTTGACGCAGCTCGCAGACTCGCCTGCTCGCTACGCGCGGCAGCCGCGCTACGCTAGTGTTGGGCAGCCACCGATACGGCCGTTCAGTAAAGTATCCTATCTGCATGTTCCTACTCTCTTAGATAGTGTTAGGTGGCGAGAAACTTTCCGACGACGCGGGAAAACTCCTGCTCATTCTCGATCTCCGGGCGATGGCCCGCACCCGCGATCTCGGCGATCTGCGCCCCCACAATCGCCTGCCGATAGGCGTCGATACAACCGCGCGGCACGACCTGGTCGCGCGTACCCCACACGAGTAGAGTCGGCGGCTTGGGTCCGTAAAGCAGATGCGGCAGGCTGGGATTGTGCATGTACGGCTCCCAGCCGATCCGCGCCGTTTCCGTGCGCGCGTCCTCGAAGGCCTCAAACAGTTCGGGCGTCATCTCACCGCCATAGATCCGTCCGAACTCAGGCGTGTTGTCAGGCTCCGCAACCGTCGCGCGCAGATGACGCCGGATGGTCAGTGCGAAGAAATCGAGGATTTGGCCGTTCGCAGGCTTGATCCCCATCGGCGCGACCAGCACCATTTTCGAGAAAATTTTTGGGTCCGCCGCCACCATCTCCGCCGCCAGATAGCCGCCCGCGGAGAAGCCGATCACGTCAATCGGGTCGGCCTTCAACTCGCGCATCACCTGTGAGTAAAAGGCGGCGAGATCGCGATAGCTCATCACCCAGTCCAGCTTCGGCGTTTTGCCGAAGCCCGGCTGCAAGGGGATGATCAGCTCATGTTTGTCCGCGAGCCATTCGTTCCAGGCCATCCAGCCCGGGTATCCGAGCTCGTCATGCAGGATCAAAAGCGGCTTGCCGCTCCCACCGCGAATTACTGCGAGTTCGGCGTCAGCTGCCTTGACCGTTGTTTGCGTCCACGGCGTCACAATTTTATCTCCAACTGTTCTTCATGCAGTTCGCAAAGTCGCTGCTCGGCTCGACCGCGCGCTGGCTGGTCAATGATACGCGCGAATCTAGCCGACCCATTGCCACCCGTCCAGCCGGACGCTTGCTCCCTCTCGCGGGAGAACCCTCGCGCTTGACTCTCCCGCGGGAGTGAACCACAAACAATCTCATGAAGATTCTGATCATGGGTGCGGGTGGAGTCGGCGCTTATTATGGGGCGAAGCTGCAGCAGGCCGGCGAGGAGGTGACGCTCTGTGCGCGCGGTGACAACCTGCGCGCGCTCAAGGAGCAGGGCCTCGCGGTCAAGAGCTACCTCGGCGATTTCCACGTGAGAGTGAACGCGACCCTCGAGCCGCTTGAGTTCGCCCCCTACGATCTCATCCTGTTTGCCGTCAAATCCTACGATACTGAGCCGGCTGCACAGCAGCTCAAAGGATGCCTCGCGCCTAATGGAATCCTGATGACGATCCAGAACGGCGTCGAGAACGAGGAGGTCCTCTGCCGCTTCTTTCCGCGCGAGTGCGTGATGGGGGGGAATTCGCGGATCGGCGCCGATATGGCCGCACCGGGCAAACTCAACCATACCGCCCTCGGTGTCATCGAGTTTGGCGAGCTGGATGGCACCGAGACGCCGCGCGCGCGGCGGCTTAAAGAGGTCTTCGAACGCGCGGGCATCTACGGCGTCCTGACCAGCGATCTGAAGACGCTCCGCTGGTACAAGCTGATGGGCAATAACAGCACCAACAGCGTGAGCGCGCTGACGCATACGACCCTCGGCCAGATGCTCGACGATCCGGCGGGTTACGAGCTCGTCCGCACGCTGATGCTCGAGACGCTCGCCGTGGGCCGCGCTGAAGGCGCAAAGGTGGTTGATGAGCGGGCGGACTGGCAGCTCGGTCAAATCCGCAAGATGGACGCGTATGCGATCAAGACTTCGACCCTGCAGGATCTGGAAAAAGGCAAACCCCTCGAGTACGAAGCGATCTCCGGTGCGGTGCTGCGCGCAGCGCGCCGTCACGGGATCAGCGCGCCGGCGACCGCGGCGGTTTACACGCTCTTGAAACTGCTCGAAAGCACCCGCCGCAAACCCGCGTAACCCCGACGCGGCTTACACGCCCAGCTCTTTGAACGCTTTCTGCTCGCGCCGAAGATCCGGCGCTGTGCACGTCCACTGTTCTTTCGTCGAACGTAGGAAGTTCTTAACCTCGGCAGAGCCGGTCAGTTCCAGCCAGATCGGGCCGCCGCCCGCCGGCACCCGCAGCGAGAAATTCAGAAAGCGGCAGCACACGCGCTCGAAGTCGATGAAGTGTGCAAGCTCCTCGACGATGCCGGCCTCGGCCGGGAAGCGCAACGCGTAGCCATCATCGAGCTCGCGGACCTCGACGATTTTTTTTGCGATAGTGCGCTCAACCTCGGCGACTCGCTCGCGTAGATCAGCTGGGGGCAAGGTGCAGTAGACGGGCGTGCTATTCTGTTCAGCCACGTGATCCCCCTACTAGGCGGTCAGCGCGACGACTTTCTGCGTATCGACGTATTCGCGGACGCGGCGAATCTTGCCGTCCTCGATCTCAAAAACAAAGCAGTACTCGTTCGTGTAGTCGCGGCCGTTGGAAAATTTGGCGCTGTTGGTCATCTCGATCAGCACGGTATCGCCGTCAGCATAGACTCGGCGAATCTCGCTGGTGACGCCGTTCGGAAACATTTTTGCCGCGACGCGGGCAAACTTAACAATCTCCGCCTTGCCCTTGCGCAAGCCCGAAAGCTCCGGCAGGTTGCCGGGAATCAGCCAACTGATCTCGTCGGAGGCCATCGCGAAGGCCTTCTTGAGCTCGCCTTGCGCAAAGGCGCGCCAGAACTTTGTCGCCAGTTCTTTGTTGGTTTCATTGCTCATGCCGATTCCTCCGGACTTTCGCGCAGCGCTTGCATCAGGCGTATGCAGCTTCGAGCAGTGACACGATCTCCTCGCGCGTCACCGGACGATCCACCACCTTCGCGGACTCGACTTCGTGCAGCACGGTGGCGGCGATCTGCGTCATCTCGCCGCGCGGCACGCCGGCCGCCTTGAGTGAATGCGGGACATCGAACTGCGCGATGAACTGGGCAACGCGATCGGCGCATTCGAGCGCCACCGACCGGGCGTTCGGCCCGTCGTAACGCACGCCGAGCCCCTCCGCGATCGGACCGAAACGCTCGGGGGCGATGTCGGCCATGAAACGCATCACGTGCGGCAGCATGATGCACGAGGTCACGCCGTGCGGGACGTTCCATTTGGGGCCGATCTGATGACCCAGCGCGTGGGAGACGCCGAAGCGCGTATTCATCCCGCCGAAGATCGAGAACCAGGCCGCCATCTGGCAGTAACCGCGATGCGCCAGGCTATCCGCGCCGCTGGTGTTGATTGAGGCGGGGAGATGCTCGAACAGCAGTTTAATTGCCTTCGACGCCAAGGTGTCCGGCAGCAACTGATGGCGGATCGAATAGATTGCTTCGACCGCGTGATCGAGCGCGCGCATCCCGGTCGCGATCCAAAGCCACGCCGGCGTCTCGACCGTCAGGGCCGGGTCGTTGATCACGACGCGCGGCTGCAGGCGGGGATCGACCACCGCCCCCTTGATGAGCGTGGCCTCGTCGGTGACCCCGCCCACCGGGGTATATTCGCCGGCCGAGAGCGTGGTCGGCAGGGCGATTTGGATAAAGTCGCGGCTCGTATCGACTCGCGCGTTGGCGCCGCCAAATTCGATTCCTCCCGCGGCTGCGCCCGGATCGCGGCCGGTCAGGATCGCCGAAGCCGCGACCTTCGCAGTATCGATCGGGCTGCCGCCGCCAAAGCTGATCACGCAGTCGGCGCCGACGCGCTTGATCTCTCCGATTAGCTCGCGGGTCGTGCCGAGCGGCACATGCTGCTGCGCGTTCTTGAAGACCGCGGCGCAGCGGACCCCGAGCGCTCCGGTAACCTGATCGAGCAATTTCGAGCCGCCGAGCGTCTTGCCGGTGACGACGACGGCGCGCGAGAGGCTCCGCCGTTCGAGCTCACGGCCCAGCCCGGCGACTTTGCCCGCCCCGAAGATGACCCGCTCGAGGCGGGTGAAATTGAATTCGCCTGCTGGTGCTTCCACTGACCTAACCCTCCGTCGAAACTTTCGCGCGGCCGTCGCTTCAGGACTTGCGCCCCACGAAGTGTGATCGGTCTCGTCACGTTACATGAGAATTGCGCGATTAGAGTATCGATCGCAAATGAAATGAACCTGAATGAACGCTGCTCGTGTTGCGCCGGAAACACCGTGGACCAAAACTGGGCTAAACCTTGCGCGGGAGATTGTTTCGATCTATACCCACAGGTTAAAATTGAAGAGTCAACACGGAAATTCCAGTTTGTAATGATAACGACTCGGTCGCGGCGATTTCGTCGACAAACCAGCGCCTACTTTCTGATGCTGACGAGCCTGTCGCTGCTGGGGTTCATGGGTAGCGCCTTGGCGGCCGACCTTAGCGTGGGCAGCGACCTCGCGCCGATCCAGCGGCAACTGCAAAAGCTGAAGCTCGATGAAGCTGCTGAACGCGACCGGCTCGAAAGCGACGAAAAGCTCATTCGTGCGCTTGAGCAACGGCTCGATCAGCTCGACGCGCAAAATCGGACGTTGCAGCAGAACTCGGCGCAACTCTCGGCGACCAATCATCAATTGCAAACGGCCACGACCCAGCAACTGCAGACGATCCAGCAGCAAATTTCCAGCGGCGCCTCGCCCGACCAGTTCGCCAGCGCTTTCGAGCGCTACCTCGGGCTCCATCAGTTCACCATCGGTGGCGATGCGGCGGGCGGCTTCATCTATGATCGCCAAACCGCGCAGAACACTTTTTCTTTGGCTTTCCAGCCGATCCTGCTTTACCGCTTGAATGACTGGATGTTGTTCGAAGGCTCGATCGCGGCCTCGCTGCCGCTGGGCTCGGGTGCGAGTTTTGCCCTACCGGTGGCGACCGCGCAGATCTTTCTAAATGATTATCTGGAAATTAACGCGGGCATATTCGATCAGCCTTTCGGTGACTGGTACGAGGATCAGAGTGCGCTGTGGGTCAATCGATTCATCACGGCGCCGTTGCTGTATGGGGCGGAGGCGATTGTCCCGCCAACCGACATTGGTCTCCAGCTTCGCGGATCGGTACAGTGGGGCAAGCTCGGGCAGGACGTTGATTATACGGCGTGGATAGCCAACGGCCCGAGTTTCGATTCTGCGCTGTCGCAACCGGTGGTCGGCCAAACGCTAAACCCGCAGAACAACATCGCGCTCAATACCAATGGCCGCGCTTACGGCACGCGCCTGCGCGTTTACCCGCTGCCGCTCGACGACAATCT
This sequence comes from Candidatus Binataceae bacterium, assembly GCA_035308025.1. NCBI lineage: Bacteria > Candidatus Binatota > Binatia (SeqCode) > Binatales (SeqCode) > Binataceae (SeqCode) > Binataceae bacterium (SeqCode). The sequence continues at coordinate 56,253 of DATGHL010000045.1, read as the reverse complement.
CGGCCGCCTCGAACTGGGCGCTTCGACTTACGACGGCAAGTGGCAGAATGCGCTCTGGTTTAATGCCTGGGGATTGGACTTTGCGTATTTGCGCGACAACCTTCAGGCGCGCGGCGAGTTTGCTGAGACCTACCGGCAGATGCCCAATGGCGCAGCCCCGGACAATCGCCAGGGATGGTACCTGCAAGTCGGCTACTTTCTCCAAGGCTTGCCCTCTCTCCATATGGGCGATCAGCTCGACCAATACATTCGCCGGCTTGAGCTGCTGACTCGCTATTCGGGCGTGAACCAGCGCGCCATTGTTACCAACGAGATCACTACTGACCCGGGTATCGGGCTCAGCGGCTCGCCGTCGATCTTCTCACCGCACGCGCGCGAAGTCGCGTTGGGTCTCGACTACTGGATTGAACCGACCATCGTTTGGCAGACCGAATTTGATCTCGAACTACCGGGTGCGGGCGGCTCCCTCCTGACTTTGAACGGCTCGCCGCCCGCACTGAGCAGCCGGCCCGCCAACACGACGCCCAACGATCAGGCGATTCTGACTCAACTGGCAATTGGCTTTTAGATCCCGATTGTACCAATCATTATGAAAACCCATGCAGCTCGCTTCACTGGGTTAGCCGGTATCACGACCCTCCTGCTCCTTTGGGCCGTGACGTCGCGCGCGGCGACCACCCAATCAGCGGCGACTACCCAATCAGTTGAGCAGCGCAAGCTGTTGGTTCGGGGCGCGAGGCTGTGGCCGGTGTATTGCGCGCAATGCCACAATGCTCCGTCCGGCGCACAATATTCACCGGCGCAATGGGACGCGATCACGATGCATATGCGCACACAGTCGATTATGCCCGCCAATGACATGCGCGCGATAAAAGAGTTTCTTAAGGAGGCCCGCTGAGCGATCTATCGCCCGTCGTCCGGTTCTCCAATTCGGCGCAAAACAGTTCACGTGCTTTCACGCATTGCCGTGGCAGCCTGCGGGCGATTCTTGGCCTTGCCGGCTGCCCGAACGGAATTTGCCCTGGGATCTCGTTATTCGCGTCTGGAGGTTTGAAATGGCCGTGCTCATGAAGTTGTTTTCGCGTCGCTCTCGTATGCTCCCGCCGCTCGCCGTGGCGGTTATGCTGTGGCTTGGCTTGCTGTCCCGAGCCGATCAGGCCATGGGCCAACCCGCGACGACGATCAAGATGAACGATACGCCGCCGGCATTCGAGCCGAGCCGGGCGACAATCAAGGTGGGCCAGACCGTCACGTGGGTCAACGCCGGCGCCACGGTACATGATGCGTCCGACAGCCCTGCGATCGCGATCAAGGCGAGCGATGTAGCCAGTCCAGCTAAGGCAGTGGTGTTCGATTCGGGGTTCCTGCAGCCCGGCGCAAGTTTCAGCTACACCTTCACCGTCCCCGGTGTTTACAAATACGTCTGTCTCCCGCACGAAGCGGCCGGAATGGTCGGCGAAATCACCGTCGAGCCGGGCAAGAGCTAGGCGATTAACGGGAGGCGCTCATCGTAACGCCGCCCCAAAAAAGTGCTTTTCGGACCAGGACCCTTGAGTGCTTAGAATTTCTGCGGGTGTAACGAAATTCCGCGGCCAGAGAAAAAGCGGCTTAATTGAAGTCCGTGAATTCCTTAGAGTGCCCGTAACAGCTTCAGGGTTTGATTATCACCACCGTGCCGATCGGGAGAAGCCGCGCCATCTCTTCGATATCGGGATTGTTGACTGAGATACAGCCGAGCGTCCAGTTGACCTCGCGATTATTGAGGACCGGACTGTCCGTGCCGTGGATCCCGACCAGACCACCCTCGCGGCGCCACGTCGGCATCTGATGATTCGCCCGCAGGTCAGCAAATCGCGCCTGGTCGGCGCCGTTGGGATAGTTGAGTTTGAGGAACCAGTCGAAGCGGCTGCGGCGCTTGGCGACAATTGCGTAAGCGCCTTCGGGCGTACGCGAATCACCCTCCCACTGCTTGCCGCCGGCTAATTGGCCGCGGCCGAAGACCGCGTGATAGGTGCGAAACAACTGGTTTTTATAGTAAACCTCGAGACGATGGCGCCCCTTGTAGATATGGATTGCCCAGTTGAAGGGGTCGGCTCTCAAGTCTGCCGGAGTCTGGTCGAAAAGGCGCTGCGCCAACTTGGTATCGCTGTGAGCATCCGCGGCGGACGAACTCGTCGGCGCGAGCCCGCCCTGGGCGCCGGACGGCGGCACGATCGCGGCCATGGTCAGGTTTGGGGTGGCGACGGCAGTCGGGCTTTCAGCCCCGACGATCGTCGCCGCCAACGCCCACGCACAAGTGATCATCACCGCCAGCCCACACCCGCGCACTACTCTCATCATGTGTGCAATCTCCGCCTGCACTATTTTGAAAGGCCGATGGGATTGCGTCAATTGCTAGCGTCACAAAGCGCGCCGCGGCTAGGTTCGGCGATTGGGATTGGCCCAAAAAATGAGATTTTGAACGGAGTCTGACGATGGAGGATTCGCTCGCCAAGGCATTTGGCGCACTGACCACTGGAATCTATGTGCTCACCGTTGCCGACGGCGTGGAACATCACGGCATGTCTTCGTCGTGGGTGACGCAGGTTTCGGGCGAGCCGCCGCTTTTCAGCGCGGCCGTGGACAATCAGCATTTCTCCCACCGGATAATCGCGCGCACCGGCCGCTTCGCCCTTAACGTCGTTGGCGCGCGCGGCAAGGCGCTCGAGGATTACTTCTATTCGCCCCGCGCCCGCCGTCCCAACAACCTGAGTGATCTCGAATACGACCTGTCGCCCGCCTTGGGACTGCCGTGGCTCAGGCTCGCGATGATCACGCTCGAGGCGCAGGTGGCAGCGGCGTTCGTCGCCGGCGATCACACGATTTTCGTCGGCGCGCCGGTAGGCGTCCGCGTGCGGGAAAACGATCGTCCGCTGACCTCGCTCGAACTGGATTATGTCTATCTCGGCGGCCGGGCGGTCATGTCGCGCGACCGCTCGGGCTGGTAGTCAGCGGTGACACGCGACGTTATCTGGGGCGAAGGTTAATTTGACGCGCGGCAAAATCGTCTGCTACGATGCGCCGGGTTTGGGAGCTGCGACGATGCCGATTGAGCGTAATGAGTTGCGCCGCGTGATGGGTCACTTTCCCACCGGGGTCACCGTCATCACCACGACTTCGAAGGATGGGCAGCCGTTCGGCTTGACCGCGAATGCGTTCACCTCGGTTTCGCTCGACCCGCCGCTGCTGCTGATCTCGGTTGATAAAAAGGCCGAGAGCTATCAGCATTTCGAAGATAGCAAGGTTTTCAACGTCAACTTCCTGAGCGAGGATCAGGAAGCGCTTTCGCGAAAGTTCGCAGTCAGCGGCGGTGACAAATTCAAGGGGGTTGCCTATCGGTCAGGCACCAATGGCGTTCCTATCCTGGAGGGGGCGCTTGCTTGCATGGAATGCCGCCTGTACGCGGTTTATGACGGCGGCGATCACACGCTCTTTCTCGGCGAAATCATGCAGGCTGAAACCCGCGAGGCGAAGCCCCTGGTTTTCCATCGGGGCGGCTACAAGACCATCGGCGACTGAGTTGGGCCTTTCAACTCAGCCTGTTTCAGCACGCGGACCTTAGGGGGGCAAGTGGCACGGCTGCCGGGCTTAAGCATCTTTCTGCCCTCGCATAACGAAGCAGGTAACGTCGAACGCGTGGTGCGCAACTTTTGCGCCACGCTGCCGGAAGTCGCAGACGACTACGAAGTAATCGTGGTGAACGACGGCAGCCGCGATCAGACGGGCGCGATCGCCGACCGGTTGGCCGCGGCAGATTCGCACGTTAAGGTGGTCCATCATCAAGTGAACCGGGGTTATGGAGGCGCTGTAATTTCCGGGATTCGCGCGGCCTCGATGCCGTGGGTATTGCTCTGTGACGGCGACGGTCAGTTTGATCCGAATGACGTAAAATTACTTGCGGCACGGACACCGGAATATGACGTTGTGATCGGCCGCCGCGCTCATCGCGCCGATCCCTTTGTGCGGCGGATGAACGGGAAAGCCTGGACTATTCTGGTCCGGATGATGTTCGGCTTGCACGTCTCCGACATGGATTGCGGCTTCAAGCTTTTCCGCCGCGCGTTGTTGCAAGACATGGAGCTCCACGCCAGCGGGGCCATGATTACCACTGAGCTGATGGCGCGGCTCGCCGGGCGCAAGGCAAAGATCTGCGAGGTCGACGTGCAGCATCTGCCGCGGGTGGCGGGTGAACAGAGTGGCGCAAATTTCAAAGTGATCGCCCGGGCGTTCAAAGAACTTTTTGCGCTCTATCGAGAGCTTCGTTCGGCAAGACAGACCGTTCAGTAATTTAGTCTCGCTGATATACGGTTCAGGTGTTGGCCGCTAGGGCGGGACAGACCAAAGCGTTGAAGCCTCTGCACGGATTGCGCTAGCGACGTCCACCAGACAGTTGAAAGAAGGCCGAATTCTCTAAGAATTTGCCTGCCTGCTCGGCTTCCTGGAGATGGCACGGCAATCGCTTACAGGGATTAAGAGGTTCATACGGAACCTCCAAAAAAAGGAGAAGGATATGAAGCGTACCGTTTCGATGTTGACTGCCGCGCTGTTTGCTGGGGCGATTGCAATGCCAGCTTTCGCGCAGGCTCCGGCTGACACCTCCTCGCCTGCGGCGGCAGCGTCGGAGGCGGCCCCTGCGGCGGAGAGCTCGCCGACGACGATGAGCCACCACCATCCTCATCATCACCGCATGATGCGTCATCATCATCACGCGAAGAAGGGCGCGATGGAAGCGAGTCCGGCGGCGGAGTCATCAATGGCAGCGCCAGCTCCGGAATCCTCCATGGCGGCACCGGCCCCGGCAACCTCGCCCGCTCCGTAAAGCCAACCGCACAACCTCAGTATCAGTACCTGTCGGACTGCATAGAATCGGATATTCCTCCGAAACTACGCGGTCCGACGGGGCTACCCAGTCGCCCGCGTTATTCGTGTAACGATGAGCGGGGGTGTATACGCTCGCCTGCTTTTCTTGCTAACATCGAAATGAATCGACATTAAACCGTCGGTAAATCCAAGCTGTACGATAAAAGCTGATGGTAAGTGGATTGGCGTCCCGTGGGCCGTCGTAGCCATAAAATTCCAGCTATGGCCGTAGCGCTGGTAATCATGCTGGGGCTAGCGCCCTTGAGCGCCCATTCTGCCGCGGGTGCCGATAACAATATCTGCGACCCGCTTGCCGATTATTATCTCGGGCTGGAAGACTATCCGAAAACGCTCGAGCTTCATCAGGCGATAATTCGCAAGCATCCGGATTTCGCCTTGGCCTATTATCATCTGGGCTTTGTATACGGCGCTCTTGGTGACCGTCGGCGTGAGCTGGCGGACTATCAGAAGGCGGTCGATCTCGGGTTGAATGACTGGGATTTGTTTCTCAATCTTGGCCGCTTATATTTCGAGACCGGGCATTTTGCAGAAGCGCGCGGCGCGTTTCGGATCGCAACGCTGCTCGGGCCCTACAGGCCGGAGACTCACTATAATCTTGGGCTGGCTTACGAGCAGACCGGAGAGTTGCAGAAGGCCGAGCAGGAAATACTGCAGTCGCTGAGAATCAAGCCGCATCACGCCGATGCGCGCAATACGCTCGCAACTATCTACGCCGAAGAGGGCAACTATGCGCGCGCTCATGAGGAGTGGGAAGAACTGAGCCGCGCGGATCCAGCATACCAGCCGGCGGAGAAGAACCTCGCGATTTTGCGGCAGGTCGAAGGCGAGAAAGCCGTTAGCGCGGCGCGAGCGGGCAATTTTGCCAAAGCGCCTTGATCCGCCGTCGCGCAGTTTTCTGTATGTCGCGCAGTTTTCTGTATGTCGCGCAGTTCTCTGTATAGTGTGGGGAGATGGGGAAAACGATGGAAGATCGGTGGGGCGGGTGGTGTAAGGGTATCAGCTTTCTGATCGCGCTAGCGGCGCTGGGCAACGTTCAGCCGGCAGCAGCCCGGACGCAACTGCATCGGCGCCACCATATTGCTCATCACCGTCGGCATTACCCCAGCGTGCCTCTGTATCACGCCGAGTTGCTAATAGATGCCGACGGTGGGAACGTTCTGTACGCGCAGAATGCATCAATCGAGTGGCCGCCCGCCTCGATGGCCAAGCTGATGCTGATGGCGGTGGCGGAGGACGAGATTCAGGCCGGACATTTCAGCTACGAGGATCCGGTGCGGATTTCGGCGCGTGCCGCCGCCACCGGCGGTTCACGCCTGGGGCTGCGCGAAGGCCAGGTCTATCCGCTCGGCGAGCTGATGAAGGCGGCGCTGATCCGTTCGGCGAATGACGCGGCGGTCGCCGTCGCCGAGAAGATCGCGGGCTCGGTCGAAGCCTGCGTTCAGAAGATGAACCAAAAGGCGCGGGCCTTGCGGATGGACAATACCTACTACGGGACCGTCGAAGGACTGCCGCCGGTGCCGGGCCATGATGTCGATCATACCACTGCGATCGATCTCTCGATTCTGGCGCGCGACCTCGTTAACAATACGCATCTGCTGCGTTGGACTTCGATGGAGACTGCGCCATTCGATGACGGCCGCGTGATTCTACGTAATACCAACCATCTGGTCGGACATCTGGACGGCTGTGACGGACTCAAAACCGGTTTCACGATGCGGGCTGGGTTCAATTTGACGGCGACGGCCAAACGCGGCGATATGCGTCTAATCTCGGTCGTGCTGGGCGCGCCGTCTAATCCGGAACGTTTTATCCAAAGTGCACGGCTGCTCAATTGGGGCTTCGACAATTTCGCCAAAGTTCATCTGCTCAATCGCGGACAGCCGCTGCCGGTGCATGTGCAGGTGGAAGCGGGCCCCTCGATTCAGCCGGTAGCGGAAGAAGATCTTGCGTTGGTGCTGCCTAAAGCCCAGTTATCGAGCGTCAAACTCGAGTACAGCGTGCCGGCGACCGTGCCGGGTCCGCTTGCCAATGGCGCAGCGCTCGGTCAGGTTATAGTGCTCGATGGCGGCGGCGTAGTCTCGCGGGTCGAAGCAGTTTCGCCGCCGTCTGCAAATCCGACCATGCTGGTTTCGGATGCGGCCGCGGCAGCCAAAGCGCGGTCCGAGAATGGCGGCGGCGGCAGCTCAGAATCGTCACCCGCGCTGACTACACAAGTGGTCCCGGGCGTTGCGCAGGAGAACAGATGACACAGGCTTCGCGACAAAGAAATCGGCGTAACAGCAAGCTCGCGCGCAAGCGCCGGACGGAGCCGACTCAGGTGCGCGCGCGCAAAAAGCGCATGCGTCGTACACGGCTGCGCGGGGTCCGTTAGGCCGCCACCGCAGGCGGCAGTCGCCGCCGTCTTCTTGGCTTTATGGGCTCGGTCTCGACGCCTCGCATTGTAATCGCGGCGACGGGCAGCGGCGTCGGCAAGACCACCGTCACGATCGCGCTGATGGCGGCGCTGCGCGCGCGCGGACTCATGATCGCGCCGTTCAAGTGCGGTCCGGATTATCTCGATCCCGGTTATCACGCCCGCGCGGCGAGAACCGCCTCGCACAATTTGGACGGTTGGATGATGGGCCGTGAGGGCGTCGTCGAGACCTTTGCGCGCGCGGCGTGTGGCGCGGATATCGCGATTATTGAAGGGATGATGGGTCTGTTCGACGCGGCCGCGCCGAACGCTGACGAGGGTTCCAGCGCCGAGATCGCCAAGTGGCTGGGTGCGCCGGTGATTCTGGTGGTCGATGCGTCCGGGATCGCCCGCACGATCGCCGCGATTGCGCTCGGCTTCGCGCGCTTCGATCCTGCGCTGCGCGTTGCCGCGATCATCTGCAATAACGTTGGCGGCCGCGGCCATCTGGAGCTGCTGCGCGAGGCCGCGCCGGAAATTCCGATCGTTGGTGGTTTGCCGCGGCGCGCGGATGCCGGATTTCCGGAACGTCACTTGGGCCTCGTCGCCGCAAATCACGCCGGCCTGCCCGACGCATCCTTCGAAGCCTGGGGCGCGCTGGCCGCCGAGTGGTTCGATCTCAAGACGATTCTAGAGCTCGCGCGATCGGCGCCGGCAGTCGCGTGCGAATCCGCGAGCGCGCCGGCCGCCGGTTTGCGGCGATGCCGAATCGGCCTGGCCAGCGACGAGGCCTTCCATTTCTATTACGTCTATAACCTCGCCCTACTCGAGAAGCTCGGCGCGGAGATCGTCCGCTTCAGCCCGATCCATGATCGTGAGCTGCCCGCGATTGATGGGCTTTATTTCGGCGGTGGCTACCCTGAAGCCGGAGCCCGTGAGCTGTCCGGCAACCAATCGATGCTGGAGGCGATTCGCCGCTTCGCCGCGGCTGGCGGTCCGATCTACGCCGAGTGCGGCGGCTTGATGTACCTCACGGACGGCATCCGGCTGCTCGATGGGGCGACCTTCCCAATGGCCGGATTGATTCCGTCGGTCGCCGTGATGAGTGAGAAGTTGCAAGCGATCGGGTATGCCGAGATTGAGACCGTAGCGCCTTCATTTCTTGGTCCGCGCGGAATCCGCTGGCGCGGCCATCAGTTCCGCTACTCGACACTCGAGCCGGCGCCGCCGTCGACGATCGAGCGCGTCTACCGGGTGGCGCCGCGATGGGGCGGCGCGCCGTTCGCCGAGGGTTTCCAGCGCGGCAGCGTGATCGCGTCGTATGTGCACGCACATTGGGCGTCGAATCCGGTGGTGGCGGAAAATTTCATCGCAGCCTGCGCGGCCTGGAGCGAGAGCCGCCAAGCCTGACCTATGAGACTGGGGCTTCTTCGTCCATTCACTTCAAACTAGAATATGACGCCGTGACCACGATGAAGGACTCGTCCGGCGGAAACGCCGCGCCATATACGCTTGAGGGCTGGTTCGTGCTCCATCAGTTTTTCCGCATCGAGCTGAAGCAGTTCGCACAGGTGCCGGCAAGGGAACGCGCGGTGATGGTCGAGGAGGCGGAGAAGGCCTTCGACGCGATGAGCCGGCGCGAAGCGGGCCAGACGGCGCTATTCGGTCAGCTCGGCCACAAAGGCGATCTAATCGTGATTCACTTTCGCCGCACGCTCGACGAACTCCGCGAGGCCGAACACGCGGTTGCGCGTTTCGCGCTGAGCCGCTTCCTCGAGCAAACTACTTCGTACCTATCCGTAATCGAGATTGGACTCTACGAAATGACGGTGAAGCTCCACGCCGAATTGGCCGCGCGCGGGGTCGCGCCCCATTCGCCAGAGTGGGATACTGCGGTCGCAGCGGCGCTCGCGGTGCAACGCGAAAAACTCGCCGAGCGCCTGTCACCGCGCATCCCCGATCGCGCCTATGTCTGTTTCTATCCGATGAACAAACGCCGCGCGGGGGCAGACAACTGGTACATGCTGCCGCTCGCCGAACGCCAGCGTCTGATGCATGAACACGGGATGATCGGACGGCGCTACGCCGGCCGCGTCAATCAGATTATCTCGGGCTCGATCGGCTTCGACGACTGGGAATGGGGTGTCGATCTTTTTGCCGATGATCCGCTGGTCTTCAAGCAGTTGGTCTATGAGATGCGCTTCGATGAATCGAGCGCGCGTTACGCCGAATTCGGTCCATTCCATGTCGGTAGGCGGATCACTCTGAGCGACTCGGCAGGACTCGGCGGCGGCGCGGGCAAACCCTGAAAGCTCGCGGCGACGAATCCTTTCCGAATTCTGCGGCTTTCAGGCGAACGCGCGCAGGCTCAGGCCGCGCGCCTGCGCGCGAAACGGCTCCGGCAGCGGGACTTCCTGGGCGTCGCTCCAATTGGTTTCGAGCCGATAGAAGTCGCGCGTCGGTTCAAAGAAGAGGTGGATTACCAGATCGTTGTAATCGAGCGCGATCCAATGGCCGTGGTTGACCCCTTCGATCGCGAGCGCATGAAAGCCCTCGCGATCCATCCGCTCCTCGATGCCGCGCGCAATCGCCTGCACCTGCACGTCCGAGCGGCCGGTGGCGATCAAAAAATAGTCGGCGATGGAACTCAGATGCGCCACCTGCACGACGCGGAGGTCGTAGGCCTTTTTTTCGAGCGCGGCTTCAACCGCAGCGAGCGCCTTCGCCAGGGAATCCACTACGCGTCAGTAGAGTCCGTGCCGCTCGATATACTCGGCGACGTCGCCGGGCACGAGATAGCGAATCGATTCGTGCGCGCGGATTTTGGCCCGGATGAGCGTGGCGGAGATGGGGAGAAAGGTTGTCGCGACAAAGGCCAGCGTATGATTGCTCGGATGCACGTAATGATCGTCTGATTTACGGTAACCGAAGCGGGCGAGCGCGGCAAGAGAGATCTTACCGGCCGTCGCCGCGCTGGGACGGCTGTGAACGACGAGATTACACGAGCGCGCCAATTCGTCGCAGTCCTTCCAGGTTTCGAGTTCATTGAACTGATCGCCGCCGACGAGCAGGTAAAGCTCATTACGTCCCCGCGTGGTCTCGGCGAAATGGCGCACGGTGTCGATCGTGTAAGACGGTCCGCTGCGCCGCAACTCGGCGTCAGAAACCATGAAATGACGGTTGCCCTTGGTCCCGAGTTGAGCCATGCGCAGGCGATGATCAGGCCGCGCCAAATCGTCGTGCGGCTTGTGCGGCGGCGCCGCGGCCGGAATGAAGTAGACGATTTCGAGCGTGAGCGCCTCGCGCACTTCCTCGGCGGCACGTAGGTGGCCGAAGTGGATCGGATTGAAACTGCCGCCGAACAGACCTATCCGCATGGCCTTATCCGCATGATGCCGGGCCTGCGCCCTTGATGGCGCAGCGTCTCACCGACGCACCTGACCGTCACCGCGAATGACGTACTTGTAGGTCGTCAGCTCGCGCAGGCCCATCGGGCCGCGCGCGTGGAGCCGGTTGGTCGAGATGCCGGTCTCGGCGCCGAAGCCGAACTCGAAGCCGTCGGTGAAGCGCGTCGAGGCGTTGACGTAAACCGTGGCGGAATCGACCTCGCGTTGAAAGCGTTCGGCGGCCGCGGGATCGTCAGTGACGATCGCGTCGGCGAGTCCGGAGCCGTGGCGCGCGATAAAGGCGATCGCCTCGTCGAGCGAATCGACCACTTTAATCGCCAGGATCAGCTCGAGATACTCGGCGTCCCAATCCGCGTCAGTCGCCGGCCGGGCGTCGGGAATGAACGCGCGCGCGGGCGCATCACCGCGCAGCTCGACGCCCGCCGCGGCGAAGCGCAGCGCGATCGCGGGCAGAAAGGCCGGCGCGATCGCGCGATGCACCAGCATCGTCTCCATCGCGTTGCAGACCGACGGCCGGCTGCACTTGGCATTGAAGCAGATCTCCTCGGCCATCGGCAGGTTCGCTGCACGATCGACATAGGTATGGCAGATGCCGTCGAAGTGCGGGAGGAGCGGCACCGCGGAACCGTGCAGCGCAGCTTTCAGCGCGTTGCCGCCGCGCGGGATAATCAGATCGATCAGATCCGGATGGCGTTTGATGATCTGGATCGCTTCGCGATCCGGACTACCGATGAACATCACGGCGGCCGGGTCGAGTCCGGCGCGCGCGAGCGCGTCGGCAAGCAGCCGGGCCAACGCCGCATTGGTCGCCAGCGCCTCACGCCCGCCGCGCAGCACCACCGCGTCGCCGGCCTTGAGGCAGAGGACGCCCGCGTCGATCGTGACGTTGGGACGCGACTCGTAGACGATCGCGATAACGCCGAGCGGCACGCGGACCTGCGCGATCGCAAGGCCATTCGGCCGCGTCCAGTTCGCGATCGTCTCGCCGACCGGGTCGGGCAGCGCCGCGACTTCCTCGACCCCGCGCGCCATCGCCGCGATGCGATCGGGATTCAGCGTCAGACGTTCGACGAACGCGCCACCCTCGCCGGCCGCGCGCGCCGCAGCGACGTCGGTGGCGTTGGCGGCAAGCAGCACCGCGGTCGAATCGCGCAAGGCGCGTGCGAGATGCGCGAGCGCATCGTTCTTCTGCGCCGTGCCGGCGAGCGCGAGGCGGCACGCGGCGTCCCGCGCGGCCGTCAATCCACCGACGATCTCAGTTTCGAGATTCATGCTCAGTCTCGAGACTCATGCGAGTTCTTCGAGCAGGACGAAATTGTTGCGATGAATGATCTCGTCGGCGACCTTGTAGCCCAACAGCCGCGCGATATCGGCTGAACGTTGGCCCTTGAGCCGGGCGACATCGATTGAGGGATAGTTGACGAGGCCGCGGCCGAATTCTACGCCGGCGTGGTCGAGCAGGCTGACGCAATCGCCGCTGGCGAAGTCGCCGCGAACCTCGCGAATGCCGGTGGCGAGCAGGCTGCGCCCCTTGCGCCGCAGCGCTTCCGCCGCGCCGTCGTCCACCGCGAGCGCGCCGGCCGGGCGCAGGGCAAAGGCGATCCATTGTTTGTGGCCCTTGAGCCGCGTGCGCGACGGCAGTATCAGCGTGCCGATCTCGCGGGCCGGATCCATCGCGGCGCTGAGCGTGCCGGCCTCGCGGCCGGGTGCGATGATCACGCTGATCCCGGCCTGCGCCGCCTGGCGCGCCGCTTTGAGCTTGGTCGCCATCCCGCCGCTGCCGAGCGGTCCGGCGCTCTCGGCGACCAGCCCGCGCATCCCGGCTTCGGCGTCGGTGATCAGGGGAATCAGGCGGGCATCGGCGCGTTTGCGCGGGTCTCCGGTGAGCACCCCGGCGACGTCACTCAGAATGATCAGCAGGCCCGCCTGCACCATGCCGGCGACGAGCGAGGAGAGTACATCATTATCGCCCATGCGGATCTCTTCGACGGCGACCGTGTCGTTCTCGTTGACAATCGGCAGCACGCCGGCGGCGAGCAGCGCCTGAATGGTGTGGATCGCGTTGTCGCGGCGCTTGCGCTCCGCGAGGTCCTCATGCGTCACGAGGATCTGCGCCACGGTGCGGCCGCGTGCGTCGAAGGCCTTGGCCCACTGTCGCATCAATTCGATCTGGCCGGTGGCGGCGGCGGCCTGCCGCTCGGCCATCGAAGCGCCACGGCGGCCGAGACGCACGCGCCCGGCGGCGATCGCACCCGAGGTCACGAGCACGACTTCGCGGCCCGCGCGGATGATCGCATCGATCTGCGCGGCCAGATGATCAATCGTTGCAATCTGCAGGCCGTCGAGGTCCGACAGCACTGCGCTACCGACTTTGATCACTATGCGCCGCGTGGGCTCGATCAACGCGGGTTTGTAATCTACCTGGGACATTCGAGCGCTACCGCCTCCGCCGCTTTCAATCTGCAAGCGATCCCGGCGACCAGCGGCTCCAGTCCCATTTCTTCGGCGGCGGAGATTACGAAGACTTCGACTCCGGTGCGGGCGCGCAACTTGAGAGCGTGATCGGCGGCGACCGCTGCCGAAACCAGGTCGAGCTTGTTCAGGGCGATCAGCGCGGGCCGCGTCAGCATCTCGGGATCGAAAGCTTCGATTTCGGCGCGCACGGTCGCGAAATCGGCGAGCGGCTCGGCCGCCGCGTCGAGCACATAGACGATTACGCGGGTACGCTTCAGATGCTTCAAAAAGCGGATGCCAAGGCCGCTTCCCAGATGCGCCCCCTCGATCAGTCCCGGGATGTCGGCGACGCTGAAGGCCTCCTCGGCGCTGAGCTGCACGCGGCCGAGGTTGGGTGTCAGCGTGGTGAAAGGGTAAGCGGCTATCTTCGGACGCGCCGCGCTCAGCGCGGCGAGCAGCGTTGATTTCCCGGCGTTCGGCAGCCCGACCAGTCCCGCTTCCGCCACCAGCCGCAACTCCATCCGCGCCCAGAGCTGCACACCGGCGGTGCCGGGTGTCGAAATCTGCGGGGTGCGATGGGTTGACGAGACAAAGTGCATATTGCCCTTGCCGCCGATACCGCCCTGCGCGACTATCGCACGCTCACCCGGGATCGTGAGGTCCGCGATTATCCGCTCGGTCGCTTCGTCGGAAACGACCGTACCGGGCGGCACGCGTACGACGAGGTCGTCGCCCTGACGGCCATACTGCTGCTTGCCGCGGCCGGATTCGCCGTCGCGCGCGATCAGCCGCGGCTTGTACTTGAAATCGAGCAGGGTCGAGAGGCCCTCGTCGACCTCGAAGATAACGCTGCCGCCGCGGCCGCCGTCGCCGCCCGCCGGTCCGCCGAACGGCCGGAATTTTTCGCGCAGGAAAGCAATCGCGCCGTCACCACCTTTGCCCGCCTGCACATAAACCCGCGCTTCATCGATAAACCGCATCTGCGCGCAATTATATCAGCCGGACGAGCCTGAGGGACGCCCCCTTGTGGGCGCGATCATGCGCGGCGCAGTCGTCTGCCGCACGGATGGGATCAGCTCAAGGCCGACAGCTCAGCGGACTTCGCCTCAGCGATCGCTGGTCCATGAGGGATCATAATTCCAGGAAGCTTCGGAGTAAGCCGCGAATGTGCGGAGCGGAGCCGTATTCGGCATAAGGTAGTCGCTGACTTGCTCCGGCGCTGCTGTGCGCGACAGATCTTCGCTGAATTGTTCGGTGCTCGCTTCATCCCCGGTTTGGGCGAGCGCGCCTGCGCCGGGGCGGTAAGCGAGGTTTTGGGCCGGCTCCCACGAGCGCGCCAAGGGCAGGACAGCGAACACCGCGACGGCCGCGGCGATCATGCGGCGGCGGACCAGTTGGCGCCGCTGTTCGAGGCGCGCCCGTGCAATTACGCGGCGCGCGAAATCAACGGGCAGGACCACTTCTGGCATCGGGATGCTGCGGACGGTTTCATCCTTCATCAGATTCACCCTCGAGCATAATTTGCTGCACGCGACGGCGGGCGCGGAAGAGCCGCGACTTGATCGCGGCAAGGCTATCGCCGGTGATGCGCGCGAGGGCCTGATAGCTCCACGAACCGTCACGCACCAGGGTCAAAAGCTCGCGTTGATCATCGGGCAGGCGTTCCATCGCGCGCGCGAGCGCCACGCTGCGGGTCTCGGGATCCGCGTCGGATGGTGCGCTGGCAAGTTCGTCGTGCCAGCGCTCCCACGGGACCAGGAAACGGCGTGCGCGGCGCCGGCGTAAATGGTCGAAGCAGGCGTTGCGTGCGATGCGCATCAGCCACGGCTCGAAGAGTTCGGGCTGCTTGAGGCGCGGCAAACCGCGCACCATCTTGACGAAAATCTGCTGACAGAGATCCTGCCAGTCGGCGTCGCCCCCAACGAGCGCGATTACGGCGGCCGCGACGCGGCGTTGGTAGTCGCGGATTAGTTGCTCGAGCGCGGCGTCGTCGCCGCGCTGCGCATCCTGCACCGAATCGAGCGGCTCATACTCTGTGGTCACGCCAATGCTCTTCGCCGGTTTCAATTGGCTGGTCTCAATGCGCCGGTCTCAATCAATTGCTGCTTGGCTCTCAGCCGTCAAAGATTTGCGATCGGCGCCCGCAGGAGGGACGCCGATCATGCCGATTAGCCCGTAACAAGCCAACCGGGAGTCTATACGATTTGTTACTGGGGAGCGCCCTCCGGCGGAGGCGGCGGCTCGTCGCCCATCAGGGTCTGGAATTGGGCGCGCAACGATTTGAACTTGCCGTGCAGCTCTGATGCCTGCGCCAACTGCGCGGGCGTCAGGACGGCGCGAATCTTCAGCGCCGTCGCGAGCATATCCTGGTCGAGTTGCTGATGAACCTGGCTTGCCTGCTGCTGCAACGGCGCGATGTCGGTTGCGGTGACGCTTCCAGAACTCAGCAACTTGTCGGCAATCTGATCATGAATTGAGTGAAGCTGCGTCATCAGGGGCTGGGCCTGGGTGGAATTCGCCTCCATCAGCTGCTGGACCTGGGTCTGCTGAGCGGCGCTGAGGTTGACGTGACGGAGCAGCATCATCATGGGCATGGGCATCGTGCGGCCGAAGCCCGCAGGTCCGTGACAGTGGGGCTGGGCGAACGCCGCGGCGGGGATCGCGGCGGCAAGGCAGAGTGAAAGCAAGAGTGTCTTGAATCGCATCGTGACTGAGGCCTCCTTGGGCGGCGGTTCTAATGATTAAGACGGGTCATCAGCCTAAAGGTTTCGAGCGATAATTTGCCGATGTAAAACTCGCGTACCAGTGAAGCGCGGTTGCCGCGCGGAACGAGCAGGCGAGTCTTAACCTTGGCCGCGTGTCCAGTGGGTGGCCGAATCTGCGAGGCTCAGCCAGAGGTGAATCCTCCGCGCCTAAAGCTGCGTCAAAAATCCTAATCACGGCGCTATTAGTGCGCTTGGCGACGCACTCGCTACTTGCCGATGCAAAATTCGCGGAAGATGGCGTCAAGCAGGTCTTCGTTCGAGATGACGCCGGTCAGGCTCACCAGCGCGTCGGCGGCAGCCGCAAGATCGACCGCGACGATTTCGGGCGGCATCGCCGCGAGTGCAGAGTCGCGCGCAGCCGCAAGTGCCTCGACGGTTTGCGTGAGGGCTGCGCGATGGCGTTCGCGGGAAATCGCGATGCCGTCGCCGGGCCCCGCGCCTGCGGCCAGACGCTCGAGCGCGGAGGTCAGTGCCCCGCGCAACTGCCCGAGGCCGAAGGGCGTCGTCGCTGAAAAATCGACCAGCGGCAAAGTCAGGCCGCGCCTGCGCAATTCGTCAGCGTCGAGCGCTTGCATAAGGTCGCGCTTGTTGAGAATGGCGACGCCCGCGCGACCGGCGGTGGCCCCGACAACGTCGGCGTCGTCGGAGTCAAAGGGGCGGGCGGAATCGAAGACCGGAAGCAGGAGGTCGGCGCGGACGGCCTCGTCACGCGTGCGCTCGATGCCGATGCGTTCGACGTCGTCGCGGCCTTCGCGAATTCCTGCGGTATCGGCAAGGACGAGCGGCCACGGACCGAGATTGACCGCATCCTCGATAACGTCGCGGGTGGTGCCGGGAATCGGGGTCACGATCGCACGATTGGCGCCCAGCAGCAGGTTCAGGATGCTCGATTTGCCCGCGTTGGGCTTGCCAATTAGCGCGGCGCGCGCGCCCTCGCGCGCCAGCCTGCCGCGGGCGAAGCTGTCGCGCAGCATCCGGATGTCGGCGGCAAGGCCTTCGATGTCATCGGCGATGGCGCGACGCGACGGCAGCGTCAGGTCTTCGTCGGCGAAATCGATCTCGGCCTCGAGATGCGCGCGGATGGCGAGCAGACGGTCGCGCAAGCCGCTGACGCGTTCGGCGAGGGCGCCACCGAGCTGCGCGATAGCCTGCGCCAGTGCGGTCTCGCCGCGCGCGTCGACAAGGTCGGCTATCGCTTCGGCGGCGGTCAAGTCGATACGGCCGTTGAGCCAAGCGCGGCGGGTGAATTCACCCGGTTCGGCCAAGCGCGCGCCGAGGTCGGCGGCGAGGCCGAGGATGCGCCCCACCAGATAGACGCCGCCGTGGCAATGGAGTTCGGCGACGTCCTCGCCGGTAAGGCTGCGGGGCGCAGGAAAGAAGGCGCACATCGCGCGATCGAGTCGCGCGCCGCTATGCGGGTTGCGGATTTCGCCGAGGCGCAGCGCACGCGGGGCGGGCTCGGAAGAGTTCAGCGGATGCCAGAGGGCGCGGGCGATCGCGAGCGCGCGGGGGCCGGAAAGGCGCAGGATCGCGACGGCGGCGCGGCCGGGCGCGGTCGCGCTCGCCACGATGGTGTCGGCGACGTACATCGCTCAATCTTGTCACCGCCGAGCGCGACGAAGAATCCCGGTTTACCTGATGCTTGGGATATTTATGACGGTCGAACGGGTGGTGGAGATCTTCGCTGAAAAGGGGCGGGCGATGCGCTAGAATAAGCGGCGGAAGCGTCGCGTCTAACACAATCAAACTGCTTGGTTTCGGGTGAATTTCCGGGATGGCTACAGCGTTTAACCAGATCTCGCGCAAACTTTTCGGCTCCAGAAACGATCGCGAATTGAAACGGATGCGGCCGTCGGTTGATCGTATCAATCAACTCGAGCCGGAATTCGCCAAGAAAAGCGCCGACGAGTTGTGCGCACTTATCCAGGATTGGCGGACGCGGCTGAGCGGGATTGAAGACCGGGAAGAGCGTGAAGGCGCCATGTGGGACCTGCTCCCCGAAGTCTTCGCCGCCGTGCGCGAAGCCGCCAAACGCACGCTCGGGCAACGCCACTTCGATGTCCAGCTCATCGGCGGCATGGTGCTCCATCAGGGCAAAATCGCTGAGATGAAGACCGGCGAGGGCAAGACCCTCGTCGCCACGCTGCCCGCGGTGCTTAACGCGCTCGCGGGCCGCGGCGTCCACGTCGTCACGGTCAACGACTACCTCGCGCGGCGCGACTCGGAGTGGATGGGGCGTATCTACAATTTCCTCGGCCTGAGCGTCGGCGTGATCGTTCACGGCCTGACCGACCCGCAGCGCAAGGCCGCCTATGGCTGCGACATCACTTACGGCCAGAACAACGAATTCGGCTTCGACTACCTGCGCGACAACATGAAGTTCAACCTGGAGGAGTACGTTCAGCGCGAGCATTACTTCGCGGTCGTCGATGAAGTCGATTCGATCCTGATCGACGAGGCCCGCACTCCGCTGATCATCTCCGGCGCCTCAGAGGAATCGACCGATACTTATTACGTGGTCGATCGCGTCATCCCGCGGCTCAAGCTCGAAGAGCATTACACGGTGGATGAGAAGCTCCGCACCGTGGCCCTGACCGAAGCGGGCGTCACGCGCGTCGAGGAGCTGCTCGGCGTGGACAATCTCTACGACCCGCGCAACATCCTGATGCTGCATCATGCCAACCAGGGGCTGAAGGCGCACGCGCTGTTCAAGCGCGACGTCGATTACGTCGTCAAAGACGGCCAGGTCGTGATCGTTGACGAATTCACCGGCCGCCTGATGCCCGGGCGGCGATGGAGCGACGGACTCCATCAGGCGGTCGAGGCCAAGGAGAACGTCAAGATCGAGTCAGAGAATCAGACCCTCGCGACCATCACCTTTCAGAACTATTTCCGCATGTACAAGAAGCTTTCGGGCATGACCGGCACGGCAGACACCGAGGCGGTCGAGTTCCGCGAAATCTACAACCTCGAAGTCATGGTGATGCCGACCAATCAGCCGATGGTCCGGGTGGACAATCATGACGTGGTGTTCAAGACCGAGGCTGAGAAGTTCGACGCGGTGGTCGAAGAGATCAAGGACTGCTATGAGCGCGGGCAGCCGGTTCTGGTCGGCACGGTCTCAATCGAGAAGTCGGAGCGCGTCGCGCACCTGCTCAAAAAAACCGGCGTCAAGCATCACGTGCTGAACGCCAAGAATCACGAGCGCGAGGCCGAGATTGTGGCGCAGGCCGGACGGCACAAGGCGGTCACCATCTCGACGAATATGGCGGGCCGCGGCACCGATATCGTTTTGGGCGGCAATCCCGCGGGTCTGGCCGCGGCTGAGGCCGGCACGCGCGATCCGGATGATCCGAATTTCCAGGCGGCGCTCGAACGCCATCGGCTCCAATGCGCCGCCGAGCGTGAACAGGTATTGGCGGCGGGCGGCCTGCACATCCTCGGCACCGAACGCCACGAGTCGCGCCGCATCGACAATCAGTTGCGCGGACGCTCGGGACGGCAGGGCGATCCGGGTTCCTCGCGATTCTATCTGTCGCTCGAAGATGACCTGCTGCGCATCTTCGGCGCCGATCGCCTCAAAGGGCTGATGGGCGCCATCGGGATGGAGGATAACGAGCCGATCGAGCATCGTTGGATCTCCCGTGCGATCGAGAACGCGCAAAAGAAGGTCGAGGCCCATAATTTCGACATGCGCAAGCATCTGCTGGAATACGACGACGTGATGAACCGGCAGCGCGAGGTGATTTATCATCGCCGCCGCGAGCTGCTCTCCGGCGCGCCGCTCAAAGAGGACATCCTCGAGATGTGCGACGATCAGCTCGAAGAGATCGTCAACGCGCACGTCGACAACGATAAGGATTTTGACGACTGGGATTGGAAGGAACTCGAAGAGGCGACCTTCAAGCAGTTCCGCTTCCATCCCAACTTCCGCGAGAGCCTGAACGGCGCCAAGCTCGACGGCCCTGACGATCTGATCGAGATTGCCAGGGAGCGCGTGCATCAGCTTTACGATCAGCGCGAGGCCGAGTTCACTGAGCCGATAATGCGGCAGATCGAAAAGTTCGTGATGCTGCAAACCCTCGATGGGCTCTGGAAGGACCATCTGCTCGCAATGGATCACCTCAAGGAGGGCATCGGCCTGCGCGGCTACGGGCAGCGCAATCCGCTGGTCGAATATCAGAAAGAAGGCTTCGACATGTTCGAGGCGATGATGCGGATTACGCGCCAGGACGTCGTCGAGAAGGTGTTCTCGGTGCAGGTGCGCCACGAAGCGGAGGCGGCGCCGGTCGAGCAGGTTGCGCCGCCGCGCCCGCAGCGGGTGGTGATGAGCCACGGCTCGGAGACGGTGAACGCGGAGTCGGTCGCCGTCAAGCGCGACGGTGACAAGCTCGGCCGCAACGATCTCTGCCACTGCGGCTCGGGCAAGAAATACAAACGCTGCCACGGCAAGTAGCGCTGGGCACGCCGCCCGCCGCGCGCCGCTTGCAGGCGACCATCGCTAACAGATTAGATTGCGCGCTGGAGGAATGCCGATGGAGGTACGACTCGAGCCCGCGATCGTGCAGGGCTTTCGCTTTGCCGGCGTCGCGGCCGGGCTGCGCAAGGAGCCGGGGCGCAAAGACCTCGGGATTATCGTCGCCGACGTGCTGGCGGCGGCCGCGGGCGTCTTCACGACAAATCGCGTCAAAGCCGCGCCCGTAGTTGTCGCGCAGGAGCATCTGCGCGGCGGGCGGCTACGCGGTGTCGCGGTCAATTCCGGCTCGGCGAACTGCTTCACCGGCAAGCGCGGCCTCAAGCTTGCGGAGGATTCGGCGGCGAGCCTCGCGCGCGCATTGAGCTGCGACGCCAAGCTGATCGCGCCCTGCTCGACCGGCGTGATCGGCCATCCGTACGATCTAGCGAAATACCGCGAGGGCATCACGCAAGCGGTCGCGCAACTCGACGCCGGCGCGCTCGCTGACTTCGCCGCCGCAATCATCACGACGGATACGCGGCCGAAGATGGCGTCGGTGCGGCTCAAGCTCGGCGGCGCACAGGTAACAATCGCGGGCTGCGCCAAGGGCGCCGGCATGGTTCAGCCGATGATGGCGACGATGCTGGCGTTTATCGTGACCGACGCCGCGGCCAGCGCCGCGCAACTGCGCACGATTCTCAAAGCCCTGCTGCCGCATAGCTTCAACGCGATCACGGTCGATGGTGACATGTCGACCAACGACACGCTGCTGCTCATTGCGAGCGGCGCGGCGCATAATCGCGCGCTGGCCGGCCGCGAGCTCACAGCCTTCGCGAACGGCGTCGAGGGCGTCGCCGCCGCGCTCGCACGGGAGTTAGTACGCGACGGCGAAGGCGCCACCAAGCTCGTGACGATCGAGGTGCGCGGCGCGCGCAATCCGCGCGAGGCCGAGCGCGTCGCCCGCGAAATCGCGAACTCGCCGCTGGTCAAGACGGCGTTCTTCGGCTGCGACCCGAATTTCGGCCGCATCGCGATGGCGGCCGGCAAGGCCGGCGTCGCGCTCGATCTCGATCGGCTCGAGGTCAGTCTCGGCGGGATCAAGATCGCGAGCCGCGGCGCGCTCAACGTTGAGGCGCTCGCCGCCGCGAGCGAACGGATGAAGGCACCCGAATTCGGTTTGGTGATCGATCTGAAGCAGGGCAAGGCCGTGGCCCGCGTCACGACCTGCGACCTGAGCTACGACTACGTCAAGATCAACGCCGAATATACAACCTGATGAGTTGCTAGCGGAACGGGCCGGGTTCGAGGGCGAGCCAGGTCGTCAACGCGGCGGTCGTAGTGTGGAAGGCGAGCTCGGGCCAGGGGATTTCATCCGGCGCGAAGTAGCGGACTTCGGTCGCTTCCGCCGAGAGGCCCGGCGGCTCGAGGCCGGGTCGCGCGAGGTAGACGGCGACCGCGACAGCTGGGTTCGCCGGATCGCTGAACAGGCCGGCCAGTTCGCCAAGCGCCACGCGCATCCCGACTTCCTCGACGGTCTCGCGCAGCGCCGCCTGTGCGGGAGTTTCACCGAGGTCGACGTAGCCGCCGGGAAAGGTCCATTTACCGACCTGCGGCATGATCCCGCGGCGGAGCAGCAGCACGCGGCCGCGCTCGATGACGAGGCATCCTGCGACCAGTTTGGGTCCCGGAAAATCGACGTAGCCGCAATTGACGCAAACCTTGAAGCGTTTGCGATCGGGTAAGACTTCGCGCACGCGCATCGCGCCGCCGCAGAGTCCGCAGAAGCGGATATTTTGCGGATGCTGATGCTGGATGTGATGGTTGGCCATAACTGGCCGCTCGTCGTCGATTTGGTTAGGCATAATTTTAGAAGGTGAGGCGGCGAACCAGCGCCTCGGCGATCAAAAGTATCATAGCAGTTACGATCAGCCACGGACTGAGCGAGGCCGTCTGCTCGAACAGCGGGCGCGAAATCGCCAGTTCACTCGGCGACGGATTGAGCCGGCCATCGGTGGCGGAGGCCAGATGCTCGAGCAAGCCGTAGTTCGGTGCGGGGCGCGGCAGTTCCGCGTTGACGGCGGGGCTGACCGAATAGGCGAGCGGCGGGAAGGTAAGCTCGCCGCTGCCACGCGGCGCCCTGAGCTCGATATTGTAGGTCCCGGGCGCGGCCGCCTCGAAGCTTGCGCCGAGTTCACCCGGCGCCCGCGGTGAAAGCGTGACATCGAACCGGGTGCGATCCGGCGCCGTAATCGTAGCGTCGAGCGGACGGCTCGCCACGCCCGACTTGTCGCTGTAATCAGTCAGATTGACGGTGATGCGTCCGGCCATGTAGCCGAGCGCGACGGCAAACTTCTGCGCCTGCGGAGTTTGCGGCGTCATCCACGCAATCATCTTGTCCCACAACGGCGCGTAGATGTCGTCGCGAATCCAGTCGCCGGACCAGCGGCCGCTGGCGTCGGTGGTCATCGCGAGAGTCTTGCCGGCGCCATGCTTCCAGCTCGCCAGGATCGGATCGCGGCGGCCGTCGCTGTTGACGTAGAGGCTCAGCGTCGCGCCGGGCTTCAAGTCGGTCGCGACGAAGCCTTTGAGCGGCGGCCACTGCCGCCCGCCGAGTTCCTTGAGCACCGGGTCGGGGGTAACCCCGTATGGCGTGAAGCTTTTTTCGACCATTGTGGTGTCGCCGCCGCCGCGCTGATGGACATCCTCGACGAAGAGCTCCGGCAGGTCGCTTGCGCTGTCGGTCTGATAAAAGCCGCCGCCGCCGTATTTGGCGATCGCTTCGAGCAGCGCCAAATTTGCTTCCCGCCCGACCGCGATCGTCGAAACTGTCGCAGCGTTGTCGTGATGCATCGAGGAGACGAGGTCGTAGTACATCGCGGCGGTGCCGCCGGTCTCGCCGTCCGTCAGGATGACGACATGCTTGATCGCGGCCTTGCTCTGCGCGAGCGTGCGGTCGGCTTCTTCGAGCGCGGGCAGCAGATAGGTCGTGCCGTGCGCGGCGAGGCGGCCGATCAGACTCGCGAAATAGGGCCGGATTTGGCTCATCGGTTCGAGCGGGATGATCACGAACGGCTGCGAGTCGAAGCCGATCACGCTCAGCAGGTCGGAGTCGCCCAAGGTCTTGCCGACCGTCAGAGCGGCGGCCTTCGCGTAGGTGAGCTTGTCGTTGCGCCCCATCGAGCCCGACTTGTCGATGATCAGCACCAGCGCGCGCGTGCGCTCGTGCCGCTCGGGCGGCTTCATCACCACCGGCATGGTCTCGGCGATCGCGCTGCCCGCATAGCCGCCCAGGCCGAAGCTCTGATCGCCGCCGACCATCGCGAGCGAGCCGCCGCCGTTGACGTATTCGACGAGTGCGTTTTGCGCCGCCGCCGAAAGCCGCGCGCGCGGCACATTATTCAGGATGACCGCGTCGTAGCCCTTGGGGCTGCCGCTGTAGTCGCCGCCCGCGAGCGCCACCACGGTCGGCGCCAGTCCCATCCGCCGCAGCGCCAGTTCAAGATAACTCGCGTCGCGGGAATTGTCAGATAAAATCAGCACCTTGCGTTGCGCGCCGATACCGGTCCAACCTTCGAGCGAATTATCCTCGGGGTAGGTATCGAGCGCGGGGTTGGCGGGCTTGAAGACTGCGCGATACGACGCCAGCCCGGATTCCTCGGCCCGCACCGCGAAATCGAAGCGGGTCTGTCCCGGCGCGAGCGTGACCGTCCGCTGATCGATCAGGCGGGCGTTTTGATAGAGCTCGATCGTGCCGCCGGCTGCAACCGCGTTGAGGTTGCTGAGCGTAACCCCGATCGTGAAGGGCTCAGCCTTTTCCAGCGCGGGCGGGAGCGCGAGCTGCGTCATCGCGATATTCGGGATCGCTTCGGCGCCGGGCGGAGTGAAGATAAAGAGCCGGATACCCGCGGCGCGAACGGCATCGAGGGCAGCATCGACATTGCCGCGATTCTCCCAGCCGTCGGTGACCAGCGCGATCGTGCCATCGTGCGCGGCCGGGTCGGCGGCCAGCGCGGTCAGGGCCGCTTCGAGATCAGTCGCGTCGGCGCCGCACTCGACGCAACCGGCGGGCGAAGTCAAAGCCGCCGTGGCGCTCCCGAACGTCCCCGCCGCGGTAGTGCGGGCGAACATCGTGACCGGATCGAGATCGTGGAGCTTAAGCTGATCGCGCAGCAATGCGATGGTGTAGGCGCGCATCGCAGGGGTGATACTCGCTGACGCGTCAACCATGACCGGACGGGTCACGCCCTCGGAATGCGTGACGGCCTGCGGATCGGCTAACGCCGTCACCATCAGGGCCAGCGCGAGCGCGCGGATCAGCGGCGCAAGCGCGCGACTGAGGCTGCGCGCCTGCCACAGCGACCAGGCCAGCACCGCGCCGACTGCGCCTAGCAGGTAGAACGCATGTGGACGCGCGAAGTGCAGTCCGTGCAAGGACGGGATCGCGAAGCTACCGAAGGGCAAGTTCATGCTGCGACCAGTCGCCGCCGATCGCGATAGACGAACAGCGCTTCGAGCGCGACCAGCGCGATTATTGCCGCGAGCACATAAGGCGCCAGCGGGGTCCTGACCGGCGGGGCCTCGCCCGGCGCCGCGCCCACCGCACGCTCGAGCTTGATCGGCGCCACGCGGCTTAGATCCGACGCGGTGAGATCGCCCAGATTCACCGCCCGCAGCGTGCTCCCGCCAGGCCCCGCAAGACTGTAGATCCCCTGCGCGTCGGTGTTGCTGAACTGCTCGCCGCCGGCGACCGCGACGTGAGCGCCTGACGGGGTCGTGATCGCAGTAACGCCCGACGGCACAATCCAGGGTTCGCCGGTACGAAAGCCGGAACCTTGCGCGCCAAGTCCGGCGAGATGACCCAGCAGGTTGAGCGTCAGGATCGACATCGGCAGGTTTTGCAAGCCGAGGTAGGGCAACGGGTTGAAGCCGGTTGCGAGATAGCGATGGCCCTGACGATCGCCGGCGAGCAGCAGCCCGCCGCCGGCGCCACTGACCAGCGCATCGAGCCACGGATGCTCGCCCAGGTATTCGCCCGAGCGCAGATTCAGCAGCCGAAAATTGACGCCGTTGGTAATCGGATCGGTCGTGGGCCATCCGGTCAGTCGAATTTGAGACGTCGGCGCGACGGCGAAATCGAAGATCGGGTCATTCGGCGGCGGCATCACTAACAGGGTGTTGATCGCCGGAAGCTCCTTCGGTACGGCGTACTCGAAAATCGCGACGTCCGCCGCCGCCAGGTCGCGCGGAGAATAGGCGTCGGGCGTGCGGGTGGTTACTGCCACTCCCGGGATGGCTTTCAGACTCTCGCCGTCGGCGGGCGCCGGACTGACGAAGAGGATCGCAATCGTTTTCACGACTGACGCGGTTGCAAAAGCGACGTTGTCGAGCGGAAAGGCGTCGTCCGGAGTGAGTTGCGCGCGATAGACCTGGGCCGGCGGCAGATTGGGGAATTCAAGAGTGACGACATCGCCGGGCGCAACCAGGGACTGGCTGTTGGTCAGCGGCTTGCCGTCGCCGCTGATCGCGACCTTGAGCGTTTGCGCAGCCGGACTGAAATTCGCAACCGTCAGATGGGCGCGCAGCGTCGGGGCCCCGAGCGTATCGCGGCTGAGCGCGAAAGCGCCGATCGCATAATTGGCAATTGGCCCGCCGACGACGAGCGGCGTGAGCCGCGCCGGAACCGGCGTTGCGATGGGCCGATAGCTCGCGACGATGATCCGCGCCAGATGACGGTCCGCCGCCAATTGTGTCAGGAGGCTGGCGAGGGCCGCGGGATTGCCGGGGGCGTCGAGCGGGTGGAGGCCATCAAGCGCCGTCTCTGCCGCCGCCGGACCGCTGAAAGCCGGCCCCATCTGATGCGGCTGCGGGGCGCTCAGATAGAGCGTCACCGCGGCGCCGGCATTCTCCGCCTCCAGCGCCTCTCGCGTCTCGGCGATCGCGGCGGCAAAGCGGCTGCGGCCATCCGCCATCCGCACTTGCATCCCCGCCGAATCATCGATCACAACTGCGATCGGATTATCCGGGCGCGCCAGATAGGGTCGCGCCATCGCCAGCACCGCGAGCGCGAGAATCAGGAGTTCGAGAAAAAACGGCCAACTCAGGCGCGGGCGGCCGCCAAAGCGCTCCCCGCGCATCAGGTGCAACGCGCGAAACGCGAGCACGCTCGACACCGTGGCCTGACGCGGACGCTCGCGCGCGAGATAGGCGAGAATCAGCGCGGGCAAGATCGCGAAAAAATAGAGCGCCGAAGGATTGAGCAGGCCCATTACCCGCTTAGTGCATCAGACCGAGTTCGGTCGCCGCGTGGAGAAAAAAATCGTGGAAGCCGCGATCAGTGGTGTAGAGGGCGTAGCGCAGGCCGCGGCGAAAACAGAAACTCTTGATCTCCTGCGCGAGCCGCGTCAGGGTCTCGCGATATTTCGCCCGTTCGCGCGGCCCCATCGCGACGCGCACCCGCTCGCCGGTCTCGGCGTCCACCACTTCGACATCGCCGCTCAACCCCTGCCCCTCGAGCTCCGATCCGCCCAGCACCTGCACCGCGCTGACATCCATATTGGCTGCGGTGAAGAGCCCGAGCCCGCGCTCGACCGAATTAAGCATCGCGAGAAAATCGGAAATGACGAAGACCTTGCCCGCGCGCCGAATCGAGACCATCTCACGCGCCAACGCCGGCGCCAGATCAACTTCACCGCCAGGCTTGATCGAGCCGAGGACGCGGCCCAGCTCGACAATCCGATGGCGCCCATAAACGAATGCGGGCGCGGGCGGGCTGCCGGCGCCGCCGAGCACCCGCATCATCACGCGATCGCCCGCGGCCAGCGCCACGTAAGCGACGGCGAGCGCGGTCGCCATCGCCTTCTCGAATTTATGGTCGGCGGGCGGAAAGCCCATCGAGGCGCTGGCGTCGAGGAAGACGTAGGTCAGCAGATCCTCCTCTTCCTTGAACAATTTGATGTAGGCCTTGTCGGTGCGGGCGAGCAACCCCCAGTCGATATAGCGAAAATCGTCACCGGGCGCGTAATGCCGATAGTCGCTGAATTCGAGCGACGAGCCGCGCCGCGGCGACAGATGCGAACCCTTGCCGAGCCCGGCGTATTCGCGCCGCGTCTTGACCCGCAACTGTTCCAGCCGCGCGATAAATTCCGGCGTAAATTCTTCGGGCAGACCGAGCATCAGCGCGAGCGCTTCAGACGCTTGAGCGCCTGGTCGAGGATCGCCTCGGGCGTGATGTTCTCGGCCTCGGCCTGGAAGTTCCGCAGCAACCGATGGCGCAGCGCCGGCACGATCGCGTCATTGACGTCGTCGTAACTCACCGACACGCGCCCCTCTAGCAAGGCGTTGACCTTGGCGCACAGGATGAGCGCCTGCGCGCCGCGCGGACTCGGCCCGAAGCGCAGATATTGCGAGACCTCGGGAATCGCGCCCGGCCCGCCGGGCGTCGTCGCGCCGATCAGCGAAATGATGTAGCGCTCGAGCGGTTCGGCCACCATCACCTCGCGCACCAACGTCTTGAGCTCCTCGATTTTTCGCGGCGCCGCGCCCGCGTCGAAGATCGATTGCGGCTGATAGTTCACCGCGCCGGTCGTCCGATTGAGGATCTCGCGCAGTTCGTCGGGCTTGGGCGCGCCGATTATGACCTTGAAGAGGAAACGGTCCATCTGCGCTTCGGGCAGTGGGTAGGTGCCTTCGAGCTCGATCGGATTTTGCGTCGCCAGAACAAAAAACGGCGGGTCTAAACGGTAGGTCATCCCGAAGACCGTGACCTGGCGTTCTTCCATCGCTTCGAGCACCGCCGACTGGGTCTTCGGCGTGGCGCGATTGATTTCGTCGCCCAGCACGACATGCGCGAAGATCGGACCGGGCTTAAAGGTGAAGTCGCGGCGGCCGTCCGACTCGGTCAGCACCTGCGTGCCGACGATATCGGAGGGCATCAGATCGGGCGTGAACTGGACGCGCTTGAAGCTGAGCCCGAGGGCATCCGCCGAAGCCTTGACCATCAAGGTCTTGCCCAGCCCCGGCACGCCTTCGATCAGGACGTGACCGCCGGCAAAGAGCGCGGTCAGGACTTTGCGGATAACGTCGCGATGGCCGACGATTACGCGCCCGACCTCAGCCTCGGCCCGCGCGAAAATTTTCCTGAAATCGGCAACCCGTTCATTGGCTGGAATCTGTTGTTGCTGCGCTGCCGCTCCCATTTATTCTCCTTGGACTCGATAAACCTACTCTTTAACGCAGCTCGCGCCTGCCTGTCTCGTCGTCGATTCTGGGTGCCTCAGTTCAGTGATTGAGCAGCTCCCGGTAGCGCGGCGGGATCAGTTGCTCCTCGTCCGGCGAGGCGCTCAGCCGCTGCTCCTTGAGCGGCGCGTTGGTGTACGGGGTTGCAGCGCTGGGCGCGCCGGTGTCGCGCACCGTCTTGCCCTCGGCGCCGGTGGTGATGACGTCGGTCGGCAGCCTGAAGGTCACGTATCGCGCGTTCCTGAGATCTATCGCCGCGCCTTTGTCACCGATTTTGTAGTAACGCTCGTACGCAACCGCCTTGGGAAAATCTCCCAGATGAGTGTCACCCTGCGTGCCGTTGTCGTTCTTGTGCGCTGACGGATTGCCCGACGCGGGCGCGGCCTCGCTCTGCGCGAGCCGGCCCCCACCGGGCAGTTGCACGTTGCCATTCCCCTCCGCTCGATTATCCGGCCCGGGCTGACGCGGATTGCCGCCCGCCTGCGGCACCAGTCCCGCGCCGCCTTGATCCTGCTTGTCGGCCGTCAGCGTACTGTCGGTGGACTTGGATTCCTTCTCGAGTTTGGCCTCAGCCTTCGCCAGGTCTTTCTGCAAATCCGCGGACGGCGCGTTGCTCTTGTCACCCTTGCCGCCGGCGCCTGCGCCGCCTGGAGTCTTCGCCCCGGGTGAGCTGCCGGCGCCTTCGCTGCCACCGTTACCGTTGCCGCCGCCGGAGCCGCCGCCCTCGCCTTTCCCGGCAGCGTTCCCATCGCCCTTGCCGCTGCCGGAGCCCGACTGCTGGTCCGATTTGACCTGTTCCAATTTCGTGAGCTGCTGCTTAATCGCCTCCAGCTCGGCGAGTTTTTGCGCGGGCGGTATGCGCGGATTTTCGAGATCGGCAGCAACGTCGCGCGAGGCTTCGGCGATCTGCCGATCGTCGGGAGTGGCGCCCGGGCTATCCCCGCCCACCGCCAACTGCCGCAGTCGATAGGCCACGGCCTCGGTCGCGGACGGCATCCGTATCAACGCAACCGTCGCCAGCCCAATTACGATCGCGGTGGCGACGGCTAGAATCGATGAGCGGCCAATCGGCACCGCCGGCTCGAAGCGAAATGTACGGACCGGATCAAACTTCTCGAGATAGGTTATCGCCCGCCGCCACAGGATCGCGAAGAGCGGCGAGCGGTGTTCCGCGGGACGAGCCGGATCGGCGAAGGTCGCCAGCGTCAGGATCTCCTGATGGCCGCCCACCAGCTCGTCGATACGCTCGGCGGCTTGCGCAAAATCGCGATTTTTCCTCCACGCGGACCATGCCCACCAGGCCGCCGCGACCATCTGGCTAACCGCGGTCAGAAAAATCGCGGCGCGCAGCAGGCTCAGCCGATGCGGATCGATCAGACATCCCCAGCGGTTCCAAATCAGCGCTGCGATGGAATTGAGATACCAACCGGCCGCGAGCGTGACGAGGATAGGCGCCGCGGCGGCGACGATCACTCGCCACGCGGCTAACTTCGCGAGCCGGTTGCGGCTACGGGCGATAAGTTCGATCGGATTAATCACGTTAATCGCTAATGACCGGCGTGCCGCGGACTCCTCCAGGCGGCCGACCTCAACTCTTCAACGGCGCGCTGATGTTCCCGGAACGAACGCGAGAAGATATGGGTGCCGTCATCGCGTGCCACAAAATACAGGTAATCGGTATGGGCGGGATAGAGCGCCGCCGCGATCGCCGGCCATCCCGGATTGGCGATCGGACCCGGTGGCAGTCCAACAATAGCGTAAGTGTTGTAGGCCGACGCCGTGTGCACTGCCGCCCGCGCGGCCGGCCGCTCGCCGGTAAAATTGTACTGCGCCGTGGGGTCGGATTGCAGCGGCATCCCGGCCGCCAGACGATTGTAGAAGACGCTCGCGATCACCGGCCGCTCGCCCGCCACCTTGGCCTCCCGCTCGATGATTGACGCGAGTGTGACTACCTCGCGCGCGTCGAGGCCCAGGTCAAACATCCGCTGCTCGATCGGCGGCGTCAGCCGGGCGAAGAATTCCGCGAGCATCGCCGCCAGCAGATCGTCGGTACGCGCGCGCGGCGAAAATCGATAGGTCGCCGGAAACAGAAACCCCTCCGCGCCGAACGTCCCCAAACCCAGCGCGCGCAACAGCGGTCCATCGGTGGCCTCAGCGTCGAACTCACCGTCGCAGACCAGCCCGGCGGCCTGCAACCGCTGGCCAATCTGATGAACCGTCAAGCCCTCGGGAATCGCCACCGTAATCGTCAGGAAATCACCCTCGACCAGCCGCTCCAGCAGTTCGTTTAATGACTCTCCGCCCGGGAACGCATAATCCCCCGGCTTGACCCGTCCGGCTCGCCCGCTCCACTCGCCATACACAACGAACAATGCCGCGCTGCGTACGACTCCGGCTGCGGCCAACTGCTGCGCCACGGACCTGAACGATTCCCCCGGTTGTATCGCAATCACGCGCGGCTCGCGCAGTCGCGTCGGCTGGATAGCCGCGAGGAAGCCCCACGTCGCGCCTGTAGCCGTCAGCGTCAGCAGGATAATTGCAATCAACGCCTTTCTCATCGACCCTGATTATTTTGCGCGCGGCCGTTCAGCCAGCTCTCGAGGATCACACAGGCGGCAACGGCGTCGATTCGCGGGTCGCCCTTGCGTCGGGCCGCGCCGCCGCGAAGACGTTCGCGCGCCTCGAAACTGCTCAACCGCTCGTCGTGAAGCTCCACTGGCACGTCGATGATTAGACGCAATTCGGCGGCGAATTTTTCAGCGGCGTGCGCCGCCGGCCCGGCGGTTCCGTCCGCGTTGAGGGGCTGCCCGACGACAATATGACGCACTTCGAGCTCCGCCAGGCGAGCCTTGATCGCAGCGAGGCTCGACGCCCGTGAGCGGCTTTGTATCGTCGTGACGGGCAACACCACACCATGGTCGCCGGTGATCGCGATACCAATCCGATACCGTCCAAAATCGATCCCCGCGACAATCACGAACTCTTATATGCCGGAGTAGGTAGCATTAGAACGTTAATTGTTGATACATTAGAAAACCTGTTGACAGAGCGCTTGCTTGCCGCCCGATCGTAACATAGGCTTGGCCGGAATGCTTCGGGGGAAGCACAACATTCAGTGGCGGAGGACTACCGTTGCACTGGTCGCGGCCGGGTTCGTGACCGTCGCCGCGGTGCGTCTTTTATTGCTGCCCGAATCAACCACTCCGGACCAGTCCGCAGGCGCGGACGCGGCCACCGAAGTCGCCGGACGGCTCGATAGCGGCTTTGTCGGCGCGGCCGATTCAATACGTCCCGCCCCCGAAGCCGTCGCCATTTCCCTCACTCTGGATCGCACGCAGTCCGCCGACGCCTATTTTCAAGCGGCCGGGCTCGAAAGCGACGCCGCCCGCCGCTGGGAAGAACTGTATCGTCAGGTCGCCGGAAGCCCGCGATTTGAAAAAGGGCACGCGCTGACCATCTTCAGGGACCCTGAGACCGGCGACCTACGCGGCTTCAGATATAATCTGGATGATCGGATCGCGATTACCGGCAAAACCTACGGCGAGGGAGTTTTGCGTTCCTCCCAAGAATTGATCCGTTACACCTTTCGGCCGGTGGTAGTCGCTTTCCGCCTGCACAACGACTTCTGGAACGAAGCCGGCAGGCATAATCTGCCGCGTCCTATCGTTGATACGCTGGCGAACGCCTTTCGCGACGATCATCCGTTGAGCTCGTTGCCGCGCGGCGCCGACGTCAGGTTGATCTACCAGGAGAAAGTCAGTCGCGACGGCTCGACCCGTTTCGCCACCGGTATCCAGGCCGCCACCATCAGCTTCGGCGGCCGCACGCTCACGGCCTTCGCCTTCCGCGACGAGCGCGGTGAGCCGCGGCTGTACGACGCCAACGGCGTCGCGCTGGGACCGGAGGCGCTGCGCTTTCCGTTGAATTTCAAATTTATCTCTTCGGGCTTCAGCTTGAGCCGCTATCATCCAATTCTGCATCGCTACCGCGCCCATGAGGGCGTCGATCTGGTGGCGCGCTACGGCACGCCGGTCAAAGCCGTTGCGGACGGAGAGATCGAGCAGGCCGGGTGGTGCGGCGAGTTGGGACGCTGCGTCCGAATCCGCCACGAGGGCGGCATCGTCAGCGTGTACGGCCATCTGTCGCGGATTACCAGCGGGATCGACGCCGGCCGGAGGGTGCGTACCGGTGAGCAGATCGGCGAGGTCGGCTCGACCGGCTTATCGACCGGACCCCATCTGCACTACGGCATCGAGAAGGACGGCCATTACGTCAATCCGCTGAATCAGGATTTGGGAGTACGTCACCAGGTCTCGCCGCGGCTGCGGGCGGTCTTCGACAGCTTTAAGCACGAATATCTTGCGATGCTTAACCATCTGCCGCTGAGCGGGCGCTCGAACGTCGCCTTTGCTGCCGAAGCAGCTCCCATCGGAGTCATCGATCAGGTAAAACCCGCCGCCCTCAAGCCGAAGGTCGTCCGCGGCCGCCTGACGCGCCACGCCGCACGCGTTGAACCGATAGTCGCCACCTCGACGACTGTCATCGATGGCCGCGCCTCCGTGATGCGCTGAATCCCGCGCCTCTTGCCGATTGTCGCTGATCGCGAATTGATCGTAGAAATGACTCAATTATGCGCGCGAAGCTCGACACCGAGTTCTTCGAGCCGGGGCGGCCGCGCGTCTTTGCTCATCGCGGGGCCAGCGGCGATTATCCCGAAAACACCATAGAGGCGTTTCGCGCCGCAACCGAACGTGGTGCGCCTTACATCGAGCTTGACGTCCACATGACGCGAGACGGCGCGATTGTCGTGATCCACGACGACGATCTCCGTCGCGTCAGTGATCGCGACAGCGTTGTCGCCGAAACCAGACTGGTGAAGGTTCAGGCCGCCGACGCGGGCTACAATTTCTCGCCGGACGCGCGGAGCTTTCCGTTTCGCGGCAGGGGGCTGCGCGTACCGACCCTCGAAGAGGTGCTGAGCGCCTTTCCGCAGCAACGCTTTATTATCGAAGTCAAACAGATCACGCCGAGCCCGATCGTACCGGCGCTCGAAATTATCGCGCAGACCCGGATGAGCCGGCGGGTCCTGATCGCCAGCGAGCATCAGGCGCCGCTCGATGATGCACGCCAACTCGCGCCACAGATTCCGACCAATTTCTCAACCGCCGAAGTCGGCGACTTCTTTCGATCGATGGCGCCGGACGCCGCGCCTTACGCACCGCTTGGAGCCGCCCTGCAAATCCCGCCTGAGCATCTGTCGTGGAAGCTGGTGACGCCGGAAAGTGTCGCCGCGGCCCATCGGCTGGGCGTCGAAGTCCATGTCTGGACGGTCAACGACGCCGCCGAGATGCGGGATATGCTCGCGCTCGGCGTTGACGGCATCATCACCGACTATCCGGGCAGACTTCTCGAGCTGCTTCGCACCTAGGCTGCGGTTTTCGGGGCGCCGCACGATCTGTTACGATTCGCCAGGTTTGGCGAACGGCGCGCGGCGCGTATGTGCCTCGGTTGAACCGCGAAGACTCGGACACCCATCGAAGCCGCGGCCAAGAAGAAATCGGCAACCTGGAGCGATCACCGATGAAGCTGGATACCGGAATCACCACGCGCGACCTGAGCGAGGTCGCGGCCGAAGCCAAGAAAGCCGAGGAGCTCGGCTTCGACGCGATCTGGTCGATGGAAGCGGGCAACGACGGCTTTCTGCCGCTCGCGCTCGCGGCCGAGCATACGCAGCGGATCAAGATGGGTCCGGCCGTCGCGATTGCGTTTCCGCGCAGCCCAATGGCGACCGCCTATACATCGTGGGACCTGGCCGCGCTCGCGAAAGGCCGCTTCGTGCTGGGGCTGGGGACGCAGGTGAAGGGCCATATCGAGCGCCGCTACGGCGTCAAATGGGAGGCTCCCGTACCGAAGCTGCGCGAGTACGTTCTCGCGCTCAAGACGATTTTCAAGTGCTGGGCGGAGGGCGGCAAGAAGCTGAGTTTTCAGGGCAAGTATTTCAACTTCTCGCTGATGACGCCGTTCTTTGCGCCGAAACCGCATAATTATTCGATTCCGATCTATATCGCCGGGGTCAATGAGCATATTCTGCGGCTGGCCGGCGAGCACTGCGAGGGCCTCCACGCCCATCCATTTACCTCGCCCAAGTATCTGCGTGAGTATCTGCTGCCTCACGTCGAAGAGGGGCTGAAAAAATCCGGGCGCGCACGCAAAGACTTCACGATCTTCACCAGCGCCTTTGTGATCGTCGGGCGCAACCAGGAGGAGATCGAGCGGGCGCGCGCCGGCGTGCGGCAGCAGATTTCCTTCTACGCTTCGACGCGCACCTACAAGGTCGTCCTCGACATGCACGGATGGGGCGATGTCGCCACGCAGCTCAACGAATTGACCGCGAAGGGCGACTGGGCCTCGATGCCGAAGTTGATCACGGACGAGATGCTCGACACCTACGCGATCAGCGGGACATACGACAATATCGGCGAAAAGGTGCGGGAGCGCTTCGACGGCCTGCTCGATCGCGTGTCGTTTTACGTGCCGTACAAGGGGGCCTTTGACGACTCCGCGTGGAGCCGTCTGTGCAAGCAGTTCAACGGCTAAGCCCGCTTCGGGCCCAGACCGTCGAGCGCCAGGGCTCAGGAGCTTTCTCGCGAATGAGCCTTGACTCACAAGTCGAGGTCGAGCCCGAAATCGCGTTTGACGACAGCCGCAAATTCCTCGTCGCTCTGAATTGACCGCAAATCGATCCATTGCTCATCCGAAAGCGCGGCGCGGTACTGTAGAAACGGTTCCGCGAATGGCCCATCCGGGTGGCGGAGTTTCCACGTGCCGGTTTGTACGATGTCGACGATCCTTTCGCCCACCGCAGACGCTGAGGGCGCCTGCTTCACCATTGCGTCGTAGATCGCGTTCATGCGCCGTTCCAGACGGTAAAGTCCGTTCGACGGAATCTGCCGACGCTTATCGAAGATTGGGGTAATCGTAGCTCCGGGCTCGACCAGCGCAACGCGGATTCCGAAGGGCTTGACCTCGGGGGCGAGCTCTTCGCTCAGCGCCTCCAACGCCCATTTGGAAGCTGTATAAGGCGCTTGCGATAAGCCGGCTATGCGCCCGCCGACCGACGATATATTGACAATATGGCCGCTGCGCCGCTGGCGCATGCTGGGCAGGACCGCCTGGATACAGCGCAGGGCGCCAAAATAGTTGGTTTCCATGACACGGCGGAAATCGGACAATGGAATCTCCTCGATCGCCCCGCTCGCGTGGATTCCTGCATTGTTGACGAGCGCGTCGACCTGGCCGGCCTCGGCCAGGACGTTCGCGATCGTGTCGTTGACTGACTGATCATCATCGACATCCATCGGGAGAATCTTGATGGGCAATTTTTCCGATCGTGCAATCGCGGCCAGTTCTGGCGTGGCCTGCGGACGTCGCATGGTCGCGTAGACTTCGTGTTTGGCGCGGCCGAACGCGACGGCCGTGGCCAATCCGATACCAGTGCTGCTGCCTGTTATGAGAACTACGGGCATGACAACTCCTCCGTCGATCACGGGGTTCGACTTACCTCGGTTAAACCCAAATTTCCGTTTTGCCTCTCCTAGTTCGATTCATCGTATAGACTAAAATAGTCTCTCTGGGCAAGATTCAGCCCAGTTTCGGTCCACGATACTTTCAGCAGCGTGGGGTGGGCCGGTTGCTTTTATCAAGTCTCTGCCGGGTGATGACGGCGCGTGATGCGCGATTGAAAACGATGCGCTAGCCTTGAGCTCATGCGCATTCTCTATGCGGCTGCGCCGGAATGGGAGCGACTGAGCGAGCGGATCGCGTCGCTCATCGAAGATGCCGGATTCGAGAGCCGCAAAATGACGACGCGCGTGCGCGCAGGCTTTCTGTCTCACGAGGGTCGCGAGGTTTTCGTCAAGCGAGTCGCCGCGGGCGGCAGTTTCAAGGGCATCTTGGCGCGGGTTTTTGGCTCGCGTGGGTGGCGGGCCTGGCGCGGCGCGGAGTTCCTCGCGGCCGCCCGAATTGCTCATCCGCGACCGTTACTGATTGCCGAGGAGCGCCGGGCGGGCGCGATCCGGGCGAGTTACATCGCGACCGAACCGTTGCGCGCGGCGCGCGTTTTCAGCCAATTTGCCTTGGGACGGTCGCGCAGCGCGGCGTTTCGGCGGACCCTTTCAAAACAGGTCGCCGGCGAAGTCCGGCGGCTGCACGATGCGGGTATCTACACGCGGGATTTGCAGGAGACCAACCTGATGCTCGAGGAGCGTGACGGCGAGCTGATAGTTTGGTTCGTCGATTTCGAGGATTTTCGCCGCGCTCGGCAGGTCTCGCCGGAGCGCCGGATGTTAAACCTGGTGCATCTCGATCGCAGCATCGGCAGGTTTGCGTCGCGCGCCAAGCGCTTGCGTTTTTTCTACGATTATTTTGGCGGCAGACCGGCGCGGGCTGAAGCGCGCCGCCTGTTGCGCGAGTATTTCGTTCTGCGCGCGCGGGTCGGCGGCCGCGCGCGGCGGAAGCTTCCGACGCAGGCGAGCCCGGCGGTTCAAAGATCCGCGGCGGCTAGAGGAAACTGAATTTTGACGCTTTCAGTCTCACAGCACGAGTTCGATCATCACACCGAAAAGGTTCACGCCGCCGGCGGCCGCCGCTTGCGCGACCTGATGCTCGGACTGAATGACGGCCTGGTCGCCGCTTTCGCCGTGACCTCGGGAGTCGCTGCGGCCTTCAGCAGCCCGAAGATTGTGATTATGGCGGGCCTGGCGGAGATGCTCGGTGGCGCGGTCTCGATGGGTCTCGCGGCCTATGCCTCGGCGCGCGCACACTACGAGTTCTACCAGAGCGAGACGCAGCGCGAGCGCGAAGAGATCAAGCGCTGGCCGGAACGCGAGCGCGAGGAAGTCCGCGCAATTTATCGCAGCAAGGGCTTTAGCGGGGCGCTGCTCGATCAGATCGTCGGACATATCACAGCCGACCCGACGCGCTGGCGCAACGTGATGATGCGCGAGGAGCTGGGCTTTGGCGCAGACGTGGGCGAGGCGCCGATGCACTCGGCGGTCACGGTCGGCGGCGCTTACCTTCTGGGCGCAGCAGTACCGTTACTGCCTTATCTGTTCGTCGGTCCGCCGACGGGCATTCTGGCGTCGGCGGTCTTCACCGTCTGCATCCTCTTCGTGGTCGGCGCCGCCAAGACCAGGATCACCTCGCGACGATGGTGGCGCAGCGGGCTCGAGAGCATGGGTATCGGGATTGCCGCGGCGTTGGTCACCTATGGCGCGGGCCGCATATTCGCTGGACGCTAGGTTTTTTCACCGTTTTTTTCAGCGTCCGGACAGTCCGCGCTCCATTGTGGCGCTCTTGCAGGATCGCACGCCAAAAATGTTTCGCGTGAAACATTTTTTCGCCATCCGAATACTCCGCGCTGCGCTGTCGCGCACTTGTAAGATCGGTTAGCAGAATGTTTCACGTGAAACAGTTCCACAAGTTTTTTATGCGCGAACGGCACGAAGTGAAATTTTATCGTCGCTCCGACGCACTTCGTGGTCTGAATCATGCAGGCAGCGTGTTAACAAAATGTTTCGCGTGAAACATTTTGTTAACAAGTTTCTGCGGCGGGCGGCTCAACGTGAAGGATTTCATCCTTGATCAAAACCCGCGACTACCGGCGGCAGGCAGGGGCTTGACCAGTTGGCGATCGAGCGCGGCGGCCACGCTCGCGATCGTATCGGCCTCGTCCGGGCTTTTGTCGGAGCGGACGCCAACGATTCGGGCGAAGCGCAGCGCCATCCCGCCGCTATAGCGCGGACTGCGCTGCACGTCGCTGTAGGCGACCTCGACGACGACCTCCGGACGCACCGAGACGACGCCGCCTGCTTCGCCGGTCTTGAGCGCCAGCAGCCGCGCCGTCATCTCCTCGAAGTCGGTGTCGGTTAGCCCTTTGAAGGTCTTGCCGACTTCGACGAAGCCGTCCGCCGCTTCGTCGCGGGCGGCCAGATGGTAGTTCGAGAGCCAGCCATGACGACGCCCGTAGCCCCATTCGGCGGCGACGATGACCAGATCGAGCGTGCGCGCCGGCTTGATCTTGAGCCATCCGCGGCCGCGCGCGCCTGGCGTATAGAGGCTGGTCAACTCCTTCGCCATCACGCCCTCGCAACCGTCGGCGATCGCACGCACATAGAACTGCTCGCCGTCAGCCAGCGCGGAGGGCAGAATTCGCGGCGCCACTTCCAGGCCGGCCGCGGCGGCAATTTCCGTCAACGCGCCATAACGCTCGGCGTAGGGGAGATCGATCAGAAGAACTCCGTCGAGGCTCATCAGATCAAATAGAAAGAGACGAATCGGCTGCTCGAGGCGCAAGCGCTCGATATCGCGCACCCGCCCGAAGCGGCGCATCAGCTCCTGGAAAGCGATCGCGCGCCCGGCGCGATCGGTCGCGATGACTTCGCCGTCGAAGATCGCGCGGCGCGCGGCGAGAGGCGCCATCAACTCGCTCACCTCCGGCAGGCTCGGCGTGATCTCGTTCAGGCGGCGCGAGTAGATCCGCACGTCCGCTCCGGCGCAGTGAATTTGCACGCGCGCGCCGTCGAGTTTGTGCTCGAGCGCAAGCTTACCGCCGAGGATGCGGAAGGCCTCGGCAATGTTGGGCGCGGGCGCCGCGAGCATCGGACGGAGTGGCTTGCCGCGTGACGGAGATGGCAGAGTCTTCGCCATATGCTGCATCACAATGCCGGGATCATGCGAATCCGCGGCCGGCGGCGCGGCAGAATGATCCGGCCCGGCTTCGGCGGCGGGAGGCACTGCGGTTGTTGCGGACATGGCTTGCGGTGCGCGCCAGCTCCGCACCAGCCGGCCGAGGTCGGGCTCGAGCATGTGCGCACGGCGAATCTCGGTGATGGGGCGGCTGGCCATCCGTGCGATCGCTTCGAGCATCAGCCCGTCGCTCATCCCATGGCGCATCTCACCGATAAGAATCTTGGTCAGATATTTGCCTTCGCGCGAGCTGGCCTGCGTGAAGAGCTCGCGCAGCGCGGCGAGTTTGCGTCCGCGCGAGCTGCGTCCTTCGATTTCAGCGATCGTTTTCGCGCGCTCGGCGACCTCGGTCAGCGTCAGCGTCGGCTCAGGTGCTGACCCACGCAAGCGCAGGAGAGCCTCAATCGCTTCGCCGAAATCAACCGCCGAAGCGAAAATATCCTCGCTCTGATCTTCGCCGCTGGTGAGCTCGGCGACGACGCGCCAGATGGTGCGGCCGCTGATCTGCAAGCGCTTCTCAGCGCCTTGCTCGAGCACCTGCCCGACCATAAAGCGCGCGGCGATTTCAGCTTCGTCGATCGGGAGAGCGGCGATAAATTCGGCGACGAGCTCGGTTATCTGGAGCCGGCTGCTGGTCTGGCCGAGGGCCTCGCAGACTGCGGCAAAGTCGTCGAATGATGCCACGCTCTCAAGCTTAAGCTCGCGGCGGGGCTCCACCAACCGTGATCATGCGGGCGGCAGCGAGAATTGCGGCCGGGAAGTTCCGCACAGTAAATTCCATAGGATCGCTTCGCGTTGGTCCTTCGACACGGCTCGCGGTGCTCGCCGGCTCAGGATGACACAGCGGGCGGGCGGCTGTGCAAGATAGGTAGGACACTCGCTAGGGATGAAGCGGGTGGGCCTGCAGGAACGGGACGAGGACCTGCAGGAACTCATCCGGCGCTTCGTTGAAAAATGCGTGCCCGACGTGCGGGATGATGTGCAACCGCGCGCCGGGGATGCGTTCCGCCAGAATCTCGGAATTATGCGCCGGGATGAGCACGTCGTCGCCGCCGGTAATCACGAGGGTCGGCGTGCGGATTGCGGGTAATCGATCATAAGTCTTGAGTCCGTAACTGGCGTCGAGATGACGCTTGTAGGCGAAGACCGGCGTTGGATTCGCCAGCAGCCGCGGGATCGAGGCATCGAGATAGTCGCGCCGATCGCGGATAAAGTCCGCGCTGTAGGCCAAGGGCCATCCACGCCGGATGATCTCCTCTTCCGTGGCGCCATTACGTGGCGCGGTCAGCAGTTTGATCGATTCAGCGGGCGGCGGCGTCGCGTGCTTGCCGCCAAAGGTGGTGCAACCGAGCGTGAGGGTTTGCAGCCGGGGGCTATGCCGCAGCGCGAATTCCTGCGCGATCATACCGCCCATCGAGGGGCCGAAAAGATGCACGCGAGCGCAGCCGAGGGCATCGAGCAAGCCAGCCGCGTCGGCGGCGAACAGCTCGAGCGAATATGGGATGTCGGGTTTGTCGCTCAGGCCGGTGCCGCGATTGTCGTAGGTAATGACGCGAAACGAGCGCGCCAGGTGAGCGATCAGCGCCGGGTCCCAGCTCGCCGAACTCGCGCCGAGTCCCATCACCATCAGGAGAGGATCGCCCGCGCCTGCGATCGCATAGTGCAGATTAAGGCCGTTGACTGTCGCGTGTGGCATGTAAATCTCCTTCGCGCTCAGTTGATCGAGCAAGTCGCGGTAACCGTACGCGCGACCGAATTGGGATCGTTAACATCGACGCGTAACTGGTCGTACTTGGCGGCCGGGAGGAAGGCGTAACCCTTGATGGTTTCGTCGCTCTCAGCCTGCAGGGGGCATCCGAGCTTGCCGCCGTCGCGTGCATAGGCGTGGCAGAAAGTTCCCAATTCTATGCGCAGATCGGTGAAGTCGTCCCGCGCTCCGCGGTAAACCACAAAGGGCACCGCGGGCAAGAGCGCGCCGAGACTGCCGCCCGCGACTGCCGTTACGTTGGCCGTCACTGCGGCGGAAGCGTCGGCTTGCGACGGCATCTCGCTCAGGCCATCGAGAAGCTTCTCTCGGCCGCCGGCGCGGCGGACTGCGGTATCGACATCCCAGCCTTCGATTCGCGCGCCCGAAGCGTCAATCGCGTAGGGGGAATTCACGATATAGGGGCCGCCTTTGAGATTGCTCATCGATGCATATACGGCGGCGGTCTCGCCGATTATCTCCGGATGTTCGCAAGTCAGTTCGAGGCGCGGCGGCCAGGTCTGTTCAGGATGATTGGCGGCGCAGCCGAGCGTCAACAGGCAGATTGCGGCCATGGCGCGTCGGCAAAACTGCGCAAGCTTCCGCCCATTTCGCCAGGCAGGCTTGCTCATTGCTTCGATTCCTCGGCGGCCGGCTTGCGGAAGCGCATGATCAACTCGCTGCGCGCGATATATGCGGTGTCTTCATGAATGAAGCCGTGACGCACCAGAACGCTGGTCAGGCTCTCACGGGTGTAATGGGTCACGTGCTCATCGCGATAGCCGCCCGGCATCAAGCGGCCATAGATGGGCTCGATGATCCGCCAGCCGCGCGTGGCGTAGTCCGGCGTGCCGATTACCAGCTTGCCGCCGGGTTCGAGCACACGCCACATCTCCCTGAACAGCACGTCGTCGAACGGGATATGCTCGATTACCTGTGAACTGATCAGGCAATCGAAGCTCGCGTCCTTGAACGGCAGCGCAAAGGCCGAGGCGCGCAGCAGCGGGATGCCGAGCCGGCGCAGGAAACGCAGCTTGGCAGGATTCGGGTCCATCCCGATGGCGTTATTCAGACTTTGGATGATCATGCTCGAACCGCATCCGGCGTCGAGAACGCGGCGCGCGCCGCGCACCCAGAAGGTGGTGATGCGATGGCGCCGGCGCTGCCAATAGCGCTGGATCGGGATGATGCTGTAGAAGGCGCGATCGTCGTAATCGGCCGAAGCGATCGAGTTGCGCAAGCGCCAGAGCCTGAAAGCGGCGCGCGTCAGATCCCAGCCGAAGCTGAGCAGGCGGGCGTGGGAACGGCCGGCCTCGCGCGGGAAATAGGTGAAGGGGACCTCGAAGACGCTGTAGCCGCGCGCGTAGGCCTTGACCAGGATTTCCTCGAGCACCTCGAAGTTGCGCCCTTGGAGTTCGAGCCCGGTGATCGCCTCGCGCCGGTAGAGCCGAAAGCCGCTCGACATATCCCGCACCGGCATCGAGAGCAGCCGGCGCATAAAGAGGTTCAGGGCGCCGCTGAGAAAGCGGCGGAGGAAATCCGCATAGGCGATGCCGCCGCGGGTGTAGCGCGAAGCGATCACGATGTCGGCCTGGTTGCGCGCGCGCCAGAGCTTGGCGACGAAGTCGGGCTCATGGGAGAGGTCCGCGTCGAGGGTAAGAATGCGCGCGCCGCGAGCTTCGGCGAAGCCGGTCTCGAGCGCGCCGGCATAGCCGCGCCGCCGCTCCGCGATGACGCGGGCGCCCAACTCCGCCGCCGTCGCCTGCGTGCCGTCCGTCGAACCGCCATCGATGACGAGAATCTCGAAATCGAGACCCTCGCGGCGCATCACGGCACTGATGCGCGGGATTAGCTCGCGCAGATTGTCGCGCTCGTTGAGGACGGGCAGGATGATCGAGAGATCCATAAGATGGCGCAGAGCTTTTTTATTCGTAAAGCCCGGCCAATGGAATCGGCCTGCGCGCGCTTGCTCGCACCGGGTCAGCGCCGTAGTCTTTTCGTCGAACTGCGGAAGGGGGAGTGGCTGCGGATGCGACGTTGCAGAAATCTGCCAAAAATTGCCGGTGGCTTGATTGCGCTCGTGATCGGCTGCATCGCCCTGACGACGCTGGCGGGCGCCGCGCGCCGTGCTGCGCCGCGACTGCGCAGCCGGGCCGCGGCGGCGCCGGTGGCCGTGCCCCTCAACCGGATTCATGTATTCGGCAACCTGCCGGCGCCCTTTGCCGTGGCCGGCAGCGCCGCGGAACTCGTCGCCCTGCATAGCGGCGTCGTGCTCTATGCCTTCAACGAGCATGCGCGGACCCAGCCCGCCAGCCTCGCCAAGATGATGACGTTTTATCTGACGCTCGCGGCGCTGCGCGAAGGGCGCATCACGCTCGACACGCGGATGCCGGTCAGTCAGGCGGCGTGGAGGCTCTCGCTCAACGACTCGGTCTCGCGGATGTTTCTGCAGGTCGGGCAGCAGGTCGCGGTGCGTGATCTGCTATATGGCCTGATGGTCTCGTCGGGCAACGACGCCGCCGTGGTGTTGTCGGAGTATCTGGGCGGGAGCGGCGAAGCCTTCGCCGAGCAGATGAATCAGCAGGCGGCGAAGCTCGGCATGAACGACACGCATTTCACCAATCCTGACGGCCTGCCCACGCCCGACGAGTACACCACCGCAGCCGACATGGTAAAACTTGGGCGCGCCCTCCTCGAAACTTTTCCCGAGGCGCTCAACTATACCTCGGCGAAGGATTTCACCTTCAATACGATCGGCCCGCAAAACCGCCCGGTTACGATTCGGCAGCGCAATTTCAATACGCTGCTGTTCTACGATTCGCGCGTCAACGGGATAAAGACCGGCCACGTTGAAGCGGCGGGTTACCACCTGGTCGCGTCCGCGCATACCGACAGTCTGGATCTGATCTCGGCCGTTTTCGGAACTTCGAGCATGGAGAGCCGGCGGGTCGAGACCGACAAACTTCTCGAATGGGCGTTTCAGACCTTCGTGACGGTCAAGCCGAACTGGCGCAAATCGATCCCGGCGAAGGTGCGGGTCTACAAGGGCGCCGTCGATGAGATTGCGATCGCGCCCGCCGGCGGGGACGCTTATTTCACCGTCGTGCGCGGCA
This sequence comes from Candidatus Binataceae bacterium, assembly GCA_035308025.1. Lineage (NCBI taxonomy): Bacteria > Candidatus Binatota > Binatia (SeqCode) > Binatales (SeqCode) > Binataceae (SeqCode) > Binataceae bacterium (SeqCode). The sequence continues at coordinate 12,021 of DATGHL010000045.1, read as the reverse complement.
GCGAGGGGCGCATCAAACTCGCAACGACGCTGTCCCAACAACTGCTGGTCGCGCCGCTGCCCAAGGGCGCCGAGGTCGGCCGACTCACCATCCTGATACGCGACAAGCCGGTATCGTCGGTGCCGATCGTGACGCAGGCCGCGGTCGCTGCCGGCGGCGTCCTCCACCGCCTCGCCGACTCGATCCGGATGCGGTTGTAGCCTTGGATCGGGGCTGACGCCGTCGACGCACGCGCGAGGGCGCACGCCGACGGCTGTCGCGCTGTGCGAGCTAATTCGTCTGCGCGATGATGAACTTGCCGATGCCGTCGATCGCCTGCTGACCCTCCGGCAGGAAGCTCGCAAAGAGTTGCCAGACATGGATCATCTCGGGCCAGACCTCGAGTGTGGTGCGGACTCCGGCGGCGCGCGCCCGCGCATCGAGGCGCGTCGAGTCGTCGAGCAGCGTTTCGGCGTCGCCGACCTGAATCAGTATCGGCGGTAGCCCATGCAAATCCGCGTAGAGCGGCGCGGCGAGCGGGGTCTTCGGGTCTTGCCCGCCCAGATAGGCCTGCGCCATTCCAACCAGACCCTCTTTACGCACCACCGGATCGGCTTCGAGACGCGTGACCATCGACTCGCCCAACCCTTCGAGATCGACCCACGGCGAGAGCAGCACACCGGCGGCCGGGGCCGGCAGTTTCGCGTCACGAATCGCTACCAGGGTCGCGACGGTCAGGCCGCCGCCAGCCGAGTCGCCCGCGATCGCGATCCGCGCCGGCTTCGCGCCCTGCGCTAGCAGCCACCGGTAGCCCGCAACGGCGTCATCGACCGCGGCGGGGAACGGCGCTTCGGGAGCAAGTCGATAGTTGAGCGCCAGCACGCGGGCCTGCGCCGCTCGCGAGATCCGCGCGATCATATCGCGATGGGTATTCACCGAGCCGATGACATAGCCGCCGCCGTGCAGGTAGAGCACGAAGCGATCGCCGGCTGCGTTGGGCGCACAAACCCACTCGGCGTCCACGCCGCCCGCGTTGACCGGCTCACACTTGACATCGGCTTCGGGCGCGATCGCCAACTCTTCGAAGACCACGCGCATCTCTTGCGGAGTTTCGCCCGGCCGCGCTACCAGCGCCTTCATCGCTTCAATTGCCGTCTGCAGTTCCGGACTCACCATCACTCGAACTCCTTGAATTATTAGTCGCCGCGCTTTGCGCGGGGTCGCGAGAGAGCCTAACCCAGCGCTCGGCATCATCGCAAACCTTAACGGCGCCAAAGAAATAAGGAATTCACGCCAAAGAACTAGCGCACATTCTCCGAATAATTGTTCGTTTTGATCGAACAAATTGTTCGATCATTTGTTACGCAATCTTTATGAGAGCTGTGGAAAATCACGCCGCGCTGCGCGTCATAAGGAGGACGACCGGAATCCACAGACACCATAACTCGGCAACCGAACGGAGGATTCGCGATGGCAACGAATTTCGGAAAGTGGCTAAGAGTTCTGACTATTGGGTCTAAGCCCGCGGAGTCGGCAAAAAACAAAGGAGGACAGGCTATGCGACGCGTAAACGTATTGGTTAGAGTCGGCATTCTGGCAATGGGGTCGGCGTTCGCGATAGTGCCAGCCGCCCATGCGGATAAGTCTTGCTCCAATGCGACTTTGAATGGGACATACGGCGCGCTGATTAAGGGAACCGCCGGTGGTTTGCCTTTTGCTCAGTTAGACATAGTTACGGCCGACGGTAATGGCAACTTATCGGGAACGGGCACGAGTGCATACAACGGAGCGATCACGCAGGGTATTCCGTTGTCGGCAACTTATTCGATCGACTCAAGCTGCTCCGCCACCGTCAGTTTCAGCAATGGAGCAACTCAGAATGCGGTCATAACCCGGGATGGCGAAGAGGTCCAGTTTATCCGTACTGACGATCCCAGCGCCCAGGTAACGGGAGACGCCAAGCGCGTTGATAAGGAGAAATGTACCGATACGGCACTGAATGGGAACTTTGGCGCAACACTGGGGGGTGAAGTCGGTGGCCTACCATATGTCGCGCTGGATTCGGTGACGGCCGGAGGAGATGGCGCCTTCTCGGGGACGGGAACCGTCAGCTTCAACGGCGCGATTACGGACGTGAGCTTCACTGCCACTTACTTAGTAAATCCTGATTGTTCCGGCTCAGTTTCGTTCAACACCGGGGCGACCCAAAATATAGTGATAGTCGGCAGAGGGTCACAAGTGCTCATACTTAAAACCGACAATCCTAATGCTGTGGTGACCGGCGTCGCGACAAACCTGTCCAACCATCAGAATGAGTCGGAATAGCCAGAATCTCGACTCTCTCTCTTCACTTTTCGCATCGCGGCGCCGGTCACGACTGGCGCCGCGATGCCGGTTGGCATTTCTCATTAGCTGGATGCTCTGGTGTTTCGCCGGTGCGCTAGTCACCACCGACGTCCACATCTTGGTTTCCTCGGCGAAAACTAAGTTAACGAGGTCTCTGTTCAGCAGCCAAATTTACCAGTTACCTCAAGCAATCGACTATAAATTCTCCGGCAACGCATCTTTCCGCCGGAGATGGTCGGTTTTGACGTAGGCTTCGGCGTAGATGGTAATTACGACTTTGATAATACGGGCGTGGCGGCCCGCATTGAATCTAGATAGAAGGCGACCGCACTTTTTTAACTCTCTCCGCGTCGAGGCGTGCGATGCAGTGAAGACTCGGCGCGGCGGCGTTTCACGCTCCGCCTGCGCTAATCGTTGCGCAGGAGGCCGGCGAGGCCGGCGAAGAGCAGCGGCGTGATCGTCCAGCCGGCGAGGATATGGACCCAGAGGTACCAGCGCAGAATCCGCGCCCCGAAGGTGGCCGAGACCCAGCGCGGCGCGCTGCTCGCTGTCGGCATATGCAGCGGGTTGGGCCGCCAGTACTGGCCCTGATGCAATTCGACGACGGGCAGAAAATTCTCGAGCGAATAGACGAAGCTGCTGAACGGCGGATAATAGGGCGGCGGCGCGCCGGTTTGCACGAAAACCTCGTATGCCCGCTCGTTGGTCGGCGTGATAATCCGCGCGTGATAACCCCATCCGAACAAAACAGTACCAAACACTACAAAAAGTAAAATCCACCACAGCGCGCGCAGCGGGCGATAGCCGTAACCCAGGACCCATTTCAGGGCGAGGCGCCAGACGCGGGGACCGAAATGCGTCTCCTTCGCCGTGAGCGCGTCCTGCCGCGCCATCTCGACGTTGATGGCGCCCTCCGGACGGCCCTCCGCGCGCATGACCTCCGCCAGTTGCCGATAGGGCTGCGGGTTGCTCTGCAATGCGCGCGATTGCCGCCGCAGCCAGACGAGACGGCTCGCGCTGTCGGCCGGACCCCCGCTGAATTCGCCGTAGACGAACCCGTCGAGCGCGAGCTTGCCCGGCGCCGGCCAGCTTTGCTCGTCATCCCATAGCGCACCAACGTGCGCGTCGCTCAGATCGAGCTGGGTGCGCGGCGTTTGCGTGATCGCCACCCAGTAGAGCGTGCCGCCGACCGTGGCGCGCTCGGCCTCCAGGCCATTGTCGCTCGCACCGGTGAAGCGCGCGTGATTGAAACTGAGCCCGCGGCCGATTCGTGCGAGGCGGAAATCGACGACCCCGTTCGCGGTGAAATCCTCGTGAAATAGCGCGTCGCCCTTGATCGTCGCGTCGACCACCGAGAGCGGCTCGTCGCCGGCGAACTGGCCGCCGTTGGCCTCGAGGTTACCGCCGATCTCCGCGCGGTAAAAACTCACTCCGTCATAGTGCCCGTAGCGCAGGAGCACATCGCCCTGACTGACAGATAGGTCGCCGACGATGGGACCGGTGAAGCTCGAACGCAGATCGAGGCTTTGGTAATGCGCGTATTGCAGATCGATGCCGTCGCCGATCGCGCACAGCACGAGCATGATCGGCGAGGTGATCGTGAGATAGGAAAAATCGAGTTTGCCGGTGATGCGCGCGCCCTTGACGCCGAGCCCGCTCGGATGCACGACTCGTGACGCCTGCGCATCGGAGAGCAGCCATTCGATTATCTCCGCGCGGATCGTCCGTTCGGGACCCCATGAGGCGGCTTTGGACGGGTCGTTGATCGGCGCGTTGGGATCCTGGCTGGGCGAGGCCCAGGCGACTGCGCGGGTCGGCGCCGTATGCAGCATCACAACTTCGGCGGCGCTCAGCGTCCCAAACTGTGCGCGCGCCATCCGCTCGAGCGTGATTCCGGCGGCCGCCTGCTGATTCTCAAGACTATACGCCGTGACGGTAAAGACTACAAGCAGTAGCAGTACGGCGGCGGCTCGGCCCGGCGCGCCGGTAATCTTCCATTCGACCCCGGTTTCCATCGCGGGAAAGTGTGCGCCGCGTCCGGCGCGACGCTATCTGAAGGCCGGCGTAATCTCCTCGGCGACCAGCTTCATGTTCTGCGCGATATCCTCGTGGCGGCAGGCCCAGCTAATCAGCACGGTGCGCGCGCCCGCGTCGACATATTCCTGCAGCCGCTTGCGGCAGTCGTCGGGATTGCCGTACAGCGTGTAGCGGCCGGCGATCTTCGAGAAGTCCTGCGCATAGGTGCCGCCGAGCGCCTTGGCGGCCTGCTCCTTGGCCTTTTCGCGATCCGGATAGACCGACGCGAAGATGAACAGGCCCGGCCGAAAGTTGCTCATGTCGCGGCCCGCCTCCATCCCGAACTGCCGGATTTTATCGAGGCTCTCGTGCAGCATCTCGGGCGTGTACATGTAGGGAATCCAGCCCTGCGCGTAGCGCGCCGCGCGGCGCATCGCGGGCTCCTTGCGCCCCGCGACCCAGATGGGAGGATGAGGCTTCTGGACCGGCGCCGGCTGGATTGTGACGCCCGAAAACTTCGAGTAGCGTCCCTCGAACGTCACGTTCTTTTCGGTCCACAGCTTGGTGATCACTTCGAGCGCTTCGTTCGAGCGCGAGCCGCGCTGGTTCACCGGCACGCCGCAGGCCTCGAACTCCTTGGGAAATTCGCCGCCGATGCCGATCCCCATGTGATAGCGGCCGTCCGACGCGACGTCGAGCACCGAGGTCAGCTTGGCGATCACCATCGGCCGATAGAGCGGCAGCAGCACCACCGTGCTCATCAGTTTGATCTTCTTGGTGGCGCCCGCGGCGATCGAAAGCGCGATGAGCGAATTACCCACCGGCCCGTGGAACATCATATGTTCCCCAGAGCACAGATAGTCGAAGCCCATGCTCTCGGCCTGCTGGGCGTATTCGGAGATTCCCTTGGAGCCCGGAATGGTTGCGCCAAATTCTACTGACGGCACGTGAGTTCCTCCTCAAAGCGTCGCGCTCGTGGATGCGCGCGGCTCCCACGCGGTCTAGCATAATTGGCGCTGCCTTAAAAACTTCGATTGCTGGTGGGCCAGGTGCGCGCGCGAGTATACATTGGCGAAGTTCACCCTGCCGGCAGCGTGAACAGCGACCGCTTAAATCAGATGACGCCGCTGAGCTGGAATGCTCCGATATCACACTCGCCCTTTGGACGGACAAGTCCGTTTTGACCGGTAGCGAAACAGCGGATGCCCTTGCCGTTGGGCGTCGCCGGATTACCCTTGGTCAGCGCCGGAGATCCGGCTGTCAGGGCCTGCGTTTCGGTTGTGCCGGGTAGATTCAACGCCAGCGCCTGAAGCAGCGGATCCATGCCGGTAATGTCGGTCGAGGTCTTGCCGATAAAGGTGCAACCGGTTGTGTCGAGAATGAGATTAAACCCTCTGGAATCAATCTTACCTGCACAATCGTTATCGAGCTCGGTGCCGGTATCGTTGGAAATAATCGAGTTGCTGATCTTGAAGTTCCTGCCGGCGCTGGTATCGACGCCGCCGCCGGTCCCGGCCGTATTGTCGGCAATCGTCACATTGTTGAGCGTTACTTTGCCCCCGTTGTTCTCGATTCCGCCGCCCGCGGAACCTGAAGCGCTGCCCGCCTCGGCGACGTTGCCGCTGATCGTGCTGTTAAGAATCGCGACTTCGCCGCCACCAATCGTCACGTTTTCGAAATAGGTCCCGGGCGAGACGTTGATGGTCGTCTCTGTCGGTGCGGCGTTCACCGCCGCCTGAATGCTCGAAAAGCAACCGCTGGTACCGCCCACGTTGACGCAGATTGGCGGCGGTGGCGTCTTGGCCGCGCCTGGCTTGATCCCGGCGATTGCGAAGGCCGCCACCAGCGCGGACATCGCCAGAATTCGAGAGCAGGTCATGCGACGGTCCTCCGAAGGCGTTGAAATTCATTAGCAGATTATCGAAGCCGTAAAAACTTCGGCCTGCTGGCGCTGAAGCGGGGCGCGAGCAAATATGGAGCGTGCGATTGAGGAGACCACGATCGATGCGAATCCGACTCATGCCGTCATCAGCGCTCTGGGCGCTCATCGTCTTGACGCTAATCAGCCTCCCCGGATGCGGCGTCAACCGCCTGCCGACCCTCGACGAGCAGGTCAAGGCCGCCTGGAGCGAGGTGCTGAATCAATATCAGCGGCGCAGCGATCTCATTCCGAACCTGGTGCAGACCGTGAAGGGCTACGCGCATCAGGAGCAGCAGGTGCTGACCCAGGTGGTCGAAGCCCGCGCCAAGGCGACGCAGATGCAACTGCCGGCCGACATCCTCTCAAACCCGCAGGCCTTTCATCAGTTCGAGCAGAACCAATCAGCGTTGAGCGGCGCGCTCGGGCGGCTGCTGGTGGTCACCGAAAATTATCCGAATCTGAAATCGAATCAGAATTTCCTCGCGCTGCAATCGCAGCTCGAAGGCACCGAGAACCGCATCGCCGTCGCGCGCCGCGATTACATCAGCGCGGTGCAGATGTACAACACCGAGTTGCGGACGATCCCCGGCCGCTGGATCGCTGCGATGCTCTACCCGGACCTCAAGCTGCGGCAAACCTTCGCGATTTCGGAGCAGGCGCAGCAGGCGCCACAGGTCAACTTCTGATGCGGCCGACTATGCTTCGCGGCTGGTGGACGTTCGCGCTCCTGCTGATGCTCGGCGCGCCGCTTTACGCCGCAACCCCAACGTTTCCACAACTCAGCGGCCGCGTCGTCGATGACGCCGGAATCCTCACTCCCGCCACTCGTAACGGGCTCGTCGAGATGCTGGCCGCACATGAGCGCGCCACCGGCCAGCAGGTCGTAGTCGTCACGCTCAAGTCGCTCGAGGGCTATTCGATTGAAGATTACGGCTACCAGCTCGGGCGCGCCTGGGGCATCGGTCAGAAAGACAAGAATACCGGCGCAGTGCTGATCGTCGCGCCGAACGAGCGCAAGGTCCGCATCGAGGTCGGCTACGGCCTCGAGGGTACACTCACCGACGCCGCCAGCCGCGTGATAATCGAGGATCAGATTTTGCCGAGCTTCCGCACGGGAGATTTCAACGCCGGCGTGGTCGCCGGAACCGCGGCAATCCTGACGGTGCTTGGGGGCGACACCACAGCCGCGCAGCCGCGCGCGCCGCGGCCCACGACGGTCGAGAATTCGCCTGTCGGGATGCTGCTTCTCATGGTCATCTTTTTCGCCTTTATGTTTTGGCGCAGCCGCCTCAGCCGCGGCTCGATGGCGCGCGGTTACCTCGGCGGGGCCGGGCCGATGATCTATCGCGGCGGAGGCTTCGGCGGCGGAAGCGGTGGAGGATTCTCGGGTGGCGGCGGTTCGTTCGGCGGCGGCGGCGCGTCGGGCGGCTGGTGATGGCGCGCTTCGACGCCGCTGCACGCCAGCGTATCGATGATGCGATCGCCGCGATCGCTGAACGCACTGGCGCTCATCTGAGCCTGGTCATAACTCGTGTCAGCGATCGCTACTCGCTCTATCCGATCGTCTGGGCAGGCGGCGGCGCGATTTTGCTCGCCGTGATCGTCGCCCTCGGATTTCCCGATCTCGACGATCGCACGACCGTCTTTATCGAGGTAGCGCTTCTACTGGTCCTCGTCCTGATTTTTGACTGGATGCCCATTCGGCTGGCGCTGGTCCCGTCACGCGTCAAACAGGCGCACGCGCGAGAGCTGGCCCATCGCGAATTCGCCATCCATAGCGCGGCCGGCGATTCCACGCGACCCCACGTCCTGATCTTCGTTTCCCTGGCCGAGCACTACGCCGAAATCATTGCCGATCATGCGACTCACGCGCGCGCGCCCGGAGCCGTCTGGCACAGGATCGTTGATGAGTTGCTGGCAGCATTGAAAGCTGATCAGCTCACCAACGGCGCGCTCGCGGCAATTGAATCTTGCGGCACACTAGCGGAGCCGCAGGCGGAGCGAGCAGGCGAGTCTGCGAGCTGCGTCAGGAAAGATTTGCCTGGCTGAGTGTGCGTTGGCGATCCGATCCAGCATCGAAGTATAAGTCACAATGCATTGAACCAAGCGTGGCGATGAATCCGTAATCGACGGAAAAAACAGGAGCAGTATTCAGTATGAAGATCTATAATTCCCCTGTGGCGCCAAACCCGCGCCGCGTTCGCGTCTTTCTCGCCGAGAAAAATCTCCAGGTTCCGCTCGAGGACGTCGATATCGGCAAGGGCGTCAATCGCCAGCCCGAGTTCCTCAAGAAGAATCCGCTCGCCGGCGTGCCGGTGCTCGAACTCGACGACGGCACGTGCATTGCCGAGAGCGTCGCGATCTGCCGCTACTTCGAGGGCCTGCACCCAGAACCGCCGCTGATGGGCGTGGACGCCAAAGATCGCGCGGTCGTCGAGATGTGGAACCGCCGGATGGAACTGGCGATCCTGATGCCGATCGCCGACGCCTTCCGCCAGCGCCACGAATTCTTCAAGGGGCGGATTCGCCAGTTGCCGGAATACGCCGAGCTGCAGAAGCAGAACGCCGAGGACAACCTCAAGTGGCTGGATAGCGAGCTTGCCAACCGCCGCTATATCGCCGGCGACCGCTTCTCGATCGCTGACATCACCGCGATGATCGCGATCGACTTCGGCCGCGTCTCGAAAATCGCGATTCAACCCGAGCAGAAAAATCTCGCGCGCTGGCATGCCGAAGTTTCGGCTCGCCCCAGCGCGAAAGCCTAACCACAGCTAACCGGGAGTTAAAACAATGAGCACCTTCGGCGCGATGATGTTTCCGACGGACTACGCAATTCAGCCGGTCGAGCTGGCCAAAGCGGTTGAGGAGCGCGGCCTTGATTCGCTCTTTTTCCCCGAGCATACGCACATCCCCACCAGCCGGCGCTCGCCCTGGCCGGGCGGCGCGGAGCTGCCGATGGAGTATTCGCATACTCACGATCTCTTCGTCGCATTGACCGCGGCGGCCGTCGCGACCAAGCGGATCAAGCTTGGCACCGGCATCTGCCTGGTAGTCGAGCGCGATCCGATCGTCCTCGCCAAAGAGGTCGCCTCCCTCGACGTGATCTCCGGCGGCCGCGTGATCCTCGGGATCGGCGGCGGCTGGAACGCCGAGGAGATGGAAGACCACGGCACCGATTTCAAACGACGCTGGCGGCTGCTGCGCGAGCGCGTGCTGGCCATGAAAGAGATCTGGCGCAACGAAAAAGCTGAATTCCATGGGGAATTCGTCAACTTCGAGCCGATGTGGTCGTGGCCCAAACCGCTCCAGCCCGGCGGCCCGCCGATACTGATGGGCTCGGAGGCCAGCAAGGCTTTCGATCGCACGGTTGAATACTGCGACGGCTGGATGCCGATAAATCGCGGCGGCGACAAGCTCAAGGAAGGCCTGCAGAAATTGCGCGAGGCCGCTGATCGGGCCGGCCGCCGCTTTGAAGATTTGCAGCTTGGAATTTTCGGCGTGACGGCGAAAGAAGATCAGGCTCGCCGCTTCCAGGACATGGGCTTTTCGCATCTGATCTTCGGATTGCCGCCGGCCAAGGCCGACAAGGTGTTGCCGATGCTAGATACCTACGCCACGCTTGCCGCCAAACTGCGCTAAGCCGCGGACTTACTGCTGGAGCGGCGGCGCCGGCAAGCTATCGTCGGCGTCGTCGCTGAGCGCGTTCGCAGGGTCGAAGCTGCCCGACTCGACCCGCGACCCAAGCTGTCGCGCGATTCGCCGATAGTTCCTTAGCGACGCATTGGTTATCCCGAAGCGCGCCATCTTGCGGTAGATCGCCGGACGAGAGATCCCGAGCAGCCGAGCCGCCTCAGCGCAGTCGCCTCCCGACTCGAGCAGGGAGCGTTCGACCGTGTCCTTGAGTACGTCGTCCAGCGGTTTGATCCGCGGAGACCGGCTTCTCGAATCAGGAGCCGCCGCAGGACCGTCGAGCGGACTTAGCGGATCGTCCTCGATACGCTCGAGCAAATCCTCCGGCAGATCGCGGCGATCGATACTCTCGTCGTCGCCGAGCAGCGCCGCATGCTCGATCACGTGCGCCAGCTCACGGATATTGCCGGGCCATCGATGTGCGCGCAGCAGAGCGAACGCGCTCCGCGAAATGAACCGGACATTGCGGCCGAACTCGCGATTATATTTGTCGACGAAATGCGCGGTCAGCGGACCGACGTCATCGATCCGTTCGCGCAACGGCGGCACGTAGATTGATGCAACGTTCAGCCGATAATAAAGATCGGAGCGGAAGGTTCCGGCCTTGACCATCGTCGGCAAGTCTCGATTGGTCGCCGCCAGGATCCGCACTTCGACTCGAATCGTCTCCGGCGATCCCACCGGTTGCACTTCAAACGAATCCGCCACGCGCAGCAGCTTCGCCTGCATCGCCAGCGGCAGCTCGCCGACTTCATCGAGCATCAGCGTGCCCCCGTGCGCCTGGCGGAAACAGCCCATCTGCGCCTCGCGCGCATGCGTGAAGGCGCCCTTGACGTGGCCAAAAAGCTGCGACTCTGCGAGGCCTTCGACCAGATTCGCGCAATTGAACGAGACCAGCGGCCCATTCGGAGACGGCCCGAGCTGATGCAGCGCACGGGTAACCAGCTCCTTGCCGGAACCCGATTCGCCGGTTATCAGTACGGTCCCGTTAAAGGGTGCGAAGCGTTCGATCGCGGCGAACATCGCACGAATTGCCGACGACTCCCCGATGATTCCTGCACACAGCGAAGGACGCGCGAACGCCGCGATCTCGATCCAATCTGCGACTCCACGCAGATCGTTATTTGCAGAATCGTCGCGCATCCAATCAGGCCCTTACCGGCACACCTTGTCCCACGGAGGGTCAGCGCGCGATACGCTGCCGGACGCTTCAATTGTGTCCGCTGTCGCTGATCCGTTTCGTGCGCTCATGCCATCGGTAACGGAGCAAGTGTCAGACCATCAACTGATACCGTGGCGCTGTACGACTACGAGACGCTGCGAGCTGAAACCAGCCCGGGTCCTTGCCGGAACGACGTCGAACGAGCGGGCGCACTATGATCCCTCCGAGCAGCAGACAATCGGCTAAACGTGAAACGCGTCGAGGCTCGGCGAACATCGCGGCCCAGTAAAGACCCGCCTCGCTCTTGGAACCAGCCGCGCCGGAGTCTATAAATGAAGGGCGCTGAGGAGTGGGCAAATTGGCAAGCCACCTGACTCTGGATCAGGTTATTGGAGGTTCGAATCCTCCCTCCTCAGCCAGCGCTCTCGACGGTCCCATCGTCTAGTGGTTAGGACACCGGCCTCTCACGTCGGTAACGCGGGTTCGACTCCCGCTGGGATCACCAAGCAAAATCAGATGTTTCTGCGTTTCTCGGAATGACGGCGAATCGCTCGGTGCCAAATAGGTGCCAGATTCATTGCCTGGCTGATGCGACCGAAGTTGCAAACCGAGTTGGACTTCGTTCACTGCCCTTCTCAAATACGCTTCAGGCAAGTGGCTGTATCGCATTGTCATGCGCGGGTCTTTGTGCCCAAGCAGGATTTGCAATCCACGAGAAGCGACCCCGGACATGGCCTGATAGCTCGCGAAGGTATGGCGGAGGTCGTGGGTAGTGTCGGTCAAGTGGTGGAAAAGCAGTAAGCATCGGCCAGGCGACGAGTTGAGCGGTTGAAGTATCAACTTGCTATTACGCTGCCTCCGGTTGTTCGCTGATTGTGGTCAGGTCGTGCCAGCCGACGAGGCGGCG
>DATGHL010000044.1 GCA_035308025.1 Candidatus Binataceae bacterium | reverse complement strand
CCCGTGAACTCGAGGACGCCATCCGCCGTTATCTCGAAATCAACAACCGGCATCCCAAACCCTTCATCTGGACCAAAACCGCCGACCAAATCCTCGACTCCGTCGCTCGATTTTGTAAACGTTCTTTAGACTCAGGACACTCGTCTATTACAGCGATCGCAACATCTGGATCGAGAACGCGCCGCCGGCGCTGAACAATCCGGCGCCGCTGGCCGAGATCGGCTCGTGCCCGGGTTTCGAGTTTGAGATCAACGATGGCACCAACGGGCCGGGCTGCGACGCGCCGCTGAATCAGATCGGCTCGCAAACCCTGACCGAGACCAGCGGCACGCTGGCGACAATCAATCTGGCGGCCGGCGCGGGCAACTTCGTCAATCTGATCTTCGCGGACAATACCGCGACCGTGATCGCGAATCCGACCAACGTGCTCGCCGGATCGCATTGGATGCTCGACGTCTTCAACAACTCGGGGGCCGCACTGACCGGCGTGACGCTGGGAACGAATTTTCACAAGGATGCTTCGTGGGGGCTGCCGGCGACGGGCAAACGCAGGATTTGCCAAGTCGATGACGAATCCTCCGGCGTGGTGCTGATCGGGGCCTGCAGCGGCGATGAATAGATTGCGGCGGGCCGTGACTATCGCGCTGCTGCTAGTGCTGAGCGCGGCGCGCGCGCGACAATCGGCATCGTGCAGGACGCGACGACGCCGGTCAGATTCGCTGCGGGCAGCGGCGGCGGCGGCGTGAATCTGCCCGCCACGTCGACGGTCGGGAATGCCGTGCTGGTCGACGTGGTGTTGAATATCTCGACCGGGGTCGCGTCGGTCAGCGGGCAGGGCGCGAGCTGGGTGACGGTTTACGATTCGGGCAGCGCGTATAACAGTCATATCTATCAATTCTGCGGCAAAGTGGTGACGCCCGGGACGGCGGCGACGGTCGCCTATAGCGGTGGCGGCGCGGCGCTGGCGTCGATGCACGAGGTCTCGGACGCGGCGCTGTGCCGGGTCGATACGACCTATACCAGCCGGGTTAATGCGGCGGCTGCGCTCACGCTCGGGCCGACGCACGGCGGTATTTATCTCGGCGTACCGACGCGCAATCCGGCGGATCTGGTGGAAGCGATCGCCAGTCACAACGTCGGCGGCGAGGCGGTTACCCTGCCCGGCGCACCCTGGACGGCGTTTCACGGTTATCATCTGGCGACGATCGATCGGACCTATGACAGCGTCTACCAGATCGTTTCGGCGACCGGCCGTTTTGCTCCGGCGTTTTCGTGGGTGACGGCGACGGCGCACGCGGAGGGCGGCTTTATCGCGCTGCTTTCTGACGATTCACCGGCGCTCCCGGCGCCGCCGATCGTGACGCAGAATATCGGACCGTGGCAGGTCGGCCAGCCGGGTGATACGACGACTTGCCAGCTGGGCTTTCTGCAGCCGGGCGCGGTCGGCTGTCTGATCCGCATCAACGGCCGCGTGCTGTGGAGCGGGTGCAACCCGAATACCTATAACTGGGGACAGCTCGACACGATTATCGGCAACATGGTGGCGGCGGGAATCAAAGGGGCGCTGGATATCCAGCTCGGCGGTCAATCGGCGCCGGATTGCGAGCTGACGCGGCTGGCGGGGATCAGCGGCGCGATCTACACGACGAAGTATGCTTTCGGCGGAAATCCCACGCAGTTCGGGACGCCGATCGTGGCGTGCGACAATATCCAGTATATCATTCCGTGGAATTCGACCTGGATCGCCGACGCCGCGCAGGTGATCCGCGATATCAAGGCGCGGATCGTACTCGACGGCGGCGCGGCCGCGATTTTGCGCGTCAACAATACCGGCGAGGTGCTGAACGACGACGAGACCCGTCTGCCGCGCGATGGCACGGTGGCGGATACCTTCACCTGCTCGGGCTACGGCGCGCAGTGCGTGAGCGCGTGCGGCGCCGATCCGTGCAGCTGCGCGGCGCCGAACGACGCCGCGGCGCTGATCGCGGCGCCCTATTTTTACACGCCGAACACCGCGATCGGCGCGATCAACGCGCTCGATACCGCCTACTATGCGGCGTGGCCCGGCGTACCGATTGCGCATATGCTGCTGCCGACGGTCTATCCGCCGGTCGACCTCAACGGCAATATCATTGCGGCGCAGCAGTTCGACAAGCCCGGACCGAATGTGCCGGTGCTGATGGTGCAATCGGGGATCGTCAATTCAGGCGCGCAGCCTTACGCAGTGCAGAACAACGGCCTCGCGCCCTCGGCGACCCATCCGGAGACGGCGTACGTCTTCGTGCCGGTGGCCGCGCTGGTGGGGCTTCAAGCCGGCGCGGTCTTCACTGACAATCCGCACTTTACCGGCGCGGCGAATATCGCGATCCAGAAGAATACGCAGTACCAGGAGTTTTACGCGACGGACGTGAACTGGAACACGAATCAGATGACCTGGCTCTATAACGAAGACGTGGCGCTCGGGGCCGGCGGGCACAATTGGTTTGGGCGGCCGGCGCGCTGAAAGGCGGGCGTTGACACTCAGATCGCGGTGAAGAGATAATTCTAGGCAAAGAGCAGGATATCGAGCGGAATCGAGCCCCGTCGGGAGAAATCCTGCCGGGGCTTTTGCTTTGCGGGGAGCAGCGATTGATCAGTGATGCGGAACAGGCCGACCACGCACGCAGCCATTACAAGGCGGCGGCGAATCACGTCGCCGCGGCGGGCGAGCATCTGGACGGCTGGGAGGATGCGAGCGGCGGGGTCGAGAAGATGGCCGGCGCGCAGCTGTCGAAGGCCGCCTTCGAGATCGGCCAAGCCACCGCGCAGCACGCGATGGGCAAAAAGCACGTCGATAGCTTGATCGGCCGCGAAGGCTACGACGGTAACCCGGCGTTCGAAGCGGCGAAAGCGGCGTCGGGCGGAATGGGCCACGAGCTCAAGATGGCGGCCGAGAGTCATGCGGCGCTCCATCAGGCCGATCGCGAGCAGAACGGCGCGCAGATGATTGCGCGGCACAAGGACTTGCGCGGCCATCTGGCGAAGGCCTCGGCGCACGCCGAGGACGCTTCGACCGGGCTCGGCAAATGCCTCGAAGCGGGCGACAACGGCTCGACCAAAACGGCCAAGGTGCTGAAGGGCGAGCTGCTGAAATCGAGTCGCGATGATTTCCGGCTATGGTTGCCGGTCTGCAAGATCGACGAGCTGCCGGACGGCGCGTTGCTGGTTACCTGCATCGCGAACGTGAGCGATTTTATCGACTCGGACGGCGAGTATTTCACCCCTGAGGCGCTGGCAAAGGCAATGACCGATTGGGCGCCGTTCGGGAATATCCGTGAGCAGCACAATCCGTCGAAACCGGTGGGGACGATTCGTCAACCGACAATCGGCAAACTCGACGGTGAGCAGCCGGGATGGTGGATGGCGGAGCATCCGGAGACCAAGACGCCGGCGGCCTTTATGCGGGTCCATGTGCCGAATGTCGGCGACAGCAGAGAAACGATCGTCAAGTTGAAGGTCGGTCTTTTAACCGGTTGCTCGGTCGGCGGCAGCATCAACCCAGGCGGCCGTCAAACCGTCGAGGTCGAAGTCGATGAAAACGGCGTCGTGCTCAGAGAGGCAGCCTGACGGTGCCGACTAAACGCATCACAGCCGGCAAGATTACGGACGCCCGATTCTCCGAGGTCAGCTTCGTGGACCATCCGGCAAACTCGAAATCGACGATCAATCAGGTCGAGTTGGCGAAGCGCGAGGCCGCGAAGCCGGTGCTCGATGAGCTGATCGCGCAGGCGCCGCCGGCCGAGCGCGGAATTATCCGCGGCTTCTTCGAGAAACTCTTCGGGCTGCGCGAGCGCACGCCCGGGGCCTCGATTGCGACCGACAAAGCCGTCGCCGCCGATCCGGTCAAACAAGAAATTCAGCAAATTCTCGCCGATGTAACCGCCGAGGATATCGACGAATGGCGCAAGGGAGAAACCGACATGGCGCTCAGCGCAGAGGCTCTGGAATTGGTGAAGCAGGCGGTGGCCGGGCTCAAAGACGGCAAGGTCGAAAAGAAGCTCAGCATGGCCAGCAAGGGGCACTTCGACAATATGAAGAAGTGCATGGACAAGGCTGACGGCTGCTTCGGCAAAGGCGACTATGAAGACGGCACGACGCATTTCAACGCCGGCATGAACCACATGGCGAAGATGGATGCGACGATGGCCGATGCGGTCGAATTCGGCGAGGCCGACGACAAGAGTCCTGGCGATGCGGATTCGCCGGCCAAGGCCAGCCAGCTCAAGGATCTGGTCAAGGCGGCGGTGGGCGAGGCGACGGCGAATTTTAGCAAGCAGATGGAAAGCCTGCGCGGCGACCTCAAGGCGGCGACCGAAAAGAGCGCCGAACTGGAGAAAGAGAACATCTACCTGAAAGGCCAGGTCGATGCGCTGGGGAATCAGCCGATCAAGCCGAAGGCGCAAATCGGCGGCAGCTTCCTGCGCACGGTGCAAAAGGGCGAAGGCGCGGAGCATCTGGCGCGCGAAGCGGGGAACCTCGGGGCGAATGCGGCGGATATCGATCTGTCGAAACTCGACCCGAAGCATCCGGAGGCCTTTCGCACGGCGCTGACCAAGGCTTATGCGCAGCCGCAGCGGATGTCGCAGCTCAAGGCGGAAGCTGACCAGGCGACGTTATAAATAGTTCGGGTATCGAGCGGAATCGAGCCCGGCCGTCTGCGCGAGTGATCGTGCGGGCGCGCTGGGCTTTTAATTTTTTTACGAGGTTGAGGAGAGGCGGAAGGGGAGCAAATGAACGGAAACGCAATTCAGGAATTGGTCGAGGCGATCAGCGCCGACCCGCGGCTGCTCGACAGGCTGTCGAAAGGCGTCGGCGATCTGCTGCAGAAGGACGCCTTTACGCAGGGCGTCAATGGCCAGCAGGTGGTCTGGTACAACCTCAACCCGACGATCATGTTTCTCTATCCTTACCTCGAGCAGGTGCCTTTGATCGCGGGCAATGCCGAGCGCGGGATCGCGCCGATTGCCCGGGTGCAGTCGAAGGGCGGCGCGGCGGCTCATTGGAAGACGATCACGTCGATTGACCCGGACTCGGTCGCGGGGGGCGTCGGGCGCGGGCAGCGCGCGGGCGCGATGCGCATGAACAGCAACGACCTCTTCTCGCCCTTCTATGGCATGGGCGTCGAGGTGCCGGTCGATTTCGAAACCCGCTACGAGGCGGGCCAGCTAACGCCGGAGCCGCTGGCGATTGCGAGCCAGTCGGGGCTGCGCGCGCTGATGATCAAGCAGGAAAAGATGGTGATCGGCGGCAACTCCTCGCTGGCGCTGGGAATCAGTCCGACGCCGACGGTGACCGACGGCGCGAGCTCGGGCGGCACCATGTCGCAGGGCGGCGGCACGCTCTCGGTGATTTGCGTCGCGCTGACCAACGACGGCTACCTGCGCGCGGTGCCGAACAATCCTGTGACGTCGGCGACGGTGGTGCCGGGCCGCATCGTCCGCCAGAACCTGGACGGCAGCAGCATCGCTTTTGGCGGGGGCAGCGCGCAGCCCTCCGCCAACGCAACGCTGTCGTTGACCGCGAGTCACACGGCGCTGGCGAGTGTCGCGCCGGTTTCGGGCGCGGTCGCCTATGCCTGGTTCTGGGGCGGCGTCGGCACCGAGACGCTGGGCGCGATCACTACGATCGCGGGAATCGAGCTCAAGGCGAATCCGACCGGCGTGCAGCTCGCGAGCTCGCTGACGGCGGATAACTCGAAAGACGGTCTGATCCCTGACGGGCTAATCACGCAGATGACCGGTTCGACCTTCGGTGCGGTCTCCAACAGCTACGTGAAGTACACCGGCAACGGCGTCGGTGCGGGCGGCGGCGCGGGGACGATCGGCGGCGGCAACGGCCTGACCGGCGACAACGCCGGCGGGATCGTCGAGTTCGACGCGCTGTTCAAAGATCGCTGGGAAAATTTCCGGCTGGGCTTCAAGGGCGGCTATATCCTGATGAATTCGCAGGAAATCGCCAATATAACCAAGAAGATTCTGCAGCAGGCAGCGGGTTCGACCTCGCTGTTCCGGACCAGTCTCGAATACAACGCGCAGAATATCGTGGTCGGCCGGCGGATCACCGCCTACCACAATAAGTACACGAATGAGGATGTGTCGATCGAGGTTCATCCGTGGGTGCCGGCTGGAACGGTGATGTTTGCCAGCTCGCGGGTGCCGTATCCGATGGCGAATGTGACGAACCTTCTGGAATTCGAGGAACGCCAAGGCTTCTATCAGATCGATTGGCCGCTCTCGACGCGTCAGTACCAGAGCGGTTTTTACTGGGACGGCGCGTTCAAAAATCACTTCACGCCGGCCTTCGGGATGATCTCGAATCTGGGGAACAACTAAAGCGCCGCACGCAGAGGCAGAGGGAAAACATGATCAAGGCAATTCGCAATCTCACGCTCGCTGCGGCGGCGTGCCTGTTGTCGCTGAGCGCGCCGGTACTGGCGGCTAATCAGACCCTGACTTTCAAAGCCCCGCCGAATGCGCTGGGCACCACGATGCAGCTGCAGAACAACGGCGTGGTGACGGTCGGCGCCAACGGCTTGGTGACGATTCAAGTCGCGAATCCGATCGGCGGCGCTTGCGCGGCCGGGACACAGTGCGACTATACCGGCAAAGACATCATGCGGCTGCTGGCGGCCGGCTTCCAGATGCTCACCGGCGAGCCTTTCTCGATCAGCTGGGATGGCGCGCTGGGCGGCTTGGGCAATGCTGCGGTGAAGCCGTTCGCGGCGCCGTGCGCCGGCACGTTCAGCAAACTTATCTGCACGGCGATATTGACCGGCGCCTGCACGACCGGGCCGACGATCAATGTCGGCGATATCACGGCGACGACTACCGGCACGGCGGTTTCGCCGACCACGGCGGTCGCTACGCTCGCCAGCGCCAACGAGACGCTGGTCTTTGCCTACAACGACACGATCGCACTCGAGCAGACCGCCACGACTTCGTCTTGCACCGCGCCGAGCTATAGCTGCTCGGCCAATCTGGTCTGCTCGTAAGGAAAAAAGGGAGCGATTTTTATGGAACTGGTATTTGTGCTGAACGGCGGCAAGTACGGCGGTGTCGATCTCAGCGTCGATGGCACGCCCTACGAAGTGCGCCACGAAGGCTCACGCGACGTCGTCAATGTGCCCGACAAGGTGGCGCATCTGCTCGAGGGCCATGGCTGGTCGCCCACCGGCGTCGCCACGGCGCGGATGGTCGAGATCGCGGTCAACGCGGAGAAGGCCGCCTCCGACGAGCGCAAACGCGCGCGCATACAGGAGCTGCTCGACCTCGGCGTGCCGATGAACCAGATCATGCTGCACGGGGTTGATCGGCTGACGGCGATGATGACGCCAGGCGCAGATGCCGGCAATGCCGCGCTGCAGCAGCGAATTGACGCGCTCGAAGCCAAGCTCGCCGAAGCGACCGGGGCGAAGAAAGTCAAGAAGAACGGCGAGGCGGATCAGCCTGCGGCCTAGTCGATGGCCGGGGATCCGACAGATCTGTGCGCGCTTGCAGACGCGAAGGCATGGCTGAATATCACCGATACGACGCTCGATGCGCAGCTCGCGCGGCTGATTACCGCGGCGAGCCGCTTCATCACGTCGTGGCTCAACCGGCCGCTGCTCGCGATGGTCTACAACGAGAAGCGCAACGGCTCGGGGACGGCGGCGATGAGCCTACTGAATCCGCCGGCTTTCGCGATCAATTCATTGGTCGCGGATACTGTGACGGTCGCGCCGGCGCCAGACGCGCTCAGCGCCGGCTACAGCTTCGACGAGGACTCGATCTGTCTGCAGCCGCCGGTGGGACCCGGCAGAACTCGGCGATGTATTGGCTGACGCGCTTCACGCGCGCGGCGCAGAACGTGCAAATCAATTACGCGGCGGGCTATGCGCTACCGAATCAGCTGACGCCCGATTGGCCGGGCGGAACGCAGGCGGTGTTCTTCGGCGGGACAATCATACCGACGTCGAACAATGCCGGCGGCTTCGCTTATGTCGCGACGCGCGGCGGGGCGACCGGGGCTTCGCGGCCGAGCTTCAACCAGTCGGCGGGCGGAACGACTGCGGACGGTGCGATCGTCTGGGCGAATCTCGGCGTGACGGCGATTCCGGCGACCTTTCCGAACGGGCTCACGACCGCGCTGCCGCCCGATCTCACGCAGGCCTGTATCGAGCTGGTCGGATTGCGCGTGCGCGAGAAGGGGCATATCGGGCAGCTCTCGGTCGGGATGGGCGGCGAGCAGACGATTCAGTATGTACGCACGTCGATGCCGGCGAGCGTCGAAGAACTTTTGCAAACCTACCGGCAAGTTGCGCCGGTGATGAATTGATGGGCTGAGGCGGAGGAAGAGCATATGGCGCAGATCACAGTCGGCGGAACCGCCTCACCAGGCAGCGCACCGCAAGATAGTCCGGTCCTGATTGCAGGTTCGGACAGCACCAACGTCCGGACGATCGCGACTGACGGCGCGGGCCGCGTCGCGGTGATCGGCGGGCAGGCGGCGGGCGCGGCGGTGGTCGCGAATCCGGTGCTCACGGCGGGCACCGATGGCTCGAACGTACAAACCGTCGGGGTCAATCCGCAGAATCAGCTCAAGGTCTTGAGCGAGGGTCAGAAGACCAGCTACACCGCGGCGATTCTGGGCTTTACGCCGGCGGCGACGGCGACTGATTTCGCGGCGATCACCGGCAGTGCAAGCAAGACCGTGCGCGTGACCAAGGTCACGGTAACGGGCCTCGCGACGGCGGTGGCGTTGACGGATGTGCTGGCGATCAAACGCTCGGCGGCAAATACCGGCGGGTCGCCGACCGCGGCGACGATTGTCGCGCATGACGCCAACGACGCGGGGGCCTCGGCCACCGTGCAGACTTACGGCGCCAATCCGACGACCGGCACGCTGGTCGGCAATCTGGGAGCGAAGAAACTCGCGCTCGGGGTCGCGGCAACGCCAGTACCAACGGTCGAGTGGCGGCCCGGCCTGCAGAATGAACGGGCGTGGGTGTTGCGCGGGACCGCGCAGGTGCTCGCGCTCAACTGGAATAACGCGGCGGTGCCGGCGGGCACGTCGCTAGATGTCGAGATTACCTGGACTGAAGAATAGATGATTTCGGTCGTACTCACCGGCGATGCCGAGGTGCGCGCGCGCTTCACGCGGCTCGGCCCGGAGATTCATTCGCGGCTACTGCGCGAGATGGCGCGGCAGACGATCGCGCTGCAGAACTACGTGCGCAACGACAAGCTCTCGGGCCAGGTGCTCAAGACGCGCACCGGCACGCTGCGGCGCTCGATCAATCAGCGGGTGGAAGATCGCGGCAGCGAAATCGTCGGGATTGTCGGTGCGGATTTGGACGCGGCGCGCTATGCGGCCGCGCACGAATACGGCTTTCAGGGGCTGGTCGCGGTGCGGACTTCGGTGCGGCGAATTGAGCAGGCGTTCGGCCATCGGATTGCGCCACGCGAGGTTAATGTCTCGGCCCATTCGATGCGGATGCATCTGCCGGAGCGCTCGTATCTGCGGTCGTCGCTGCACGAGATGGAAGGCGCGATCACCGACGGGCTGCGCGGCGCGGTCGGCGAGGCGGTCAATGGCTAGCCCGCCGAAGTTACGCGCCGGGAGGCGCTCTACTAGTGCAACTGCCACGCGAGACGATCTATTCGACGCTGTTCGCCAAGCTGCAGGGAATCGCCGGCATCAGGAATTTCACGCGGCGGCCGAATCAGTACGCCAATTACGCGCCCGAGGAGATGCCGGCGCTGCTGATGATCCAGCGGCAGGAGATTCCGCACAAGGCGAAAAAGGGCGTGCCCACAACGTGGGAGCTGCACATCGAGGTGCTGATCTATCTGAACAGCGGGTCGGATGTCGCCAACGCCGTGCCGGCGACGGGAATCAACGCGATCATGGACGGCCTCGAAGCGACAATCGAGCCCGATGCGGTCAACGAATGGGCGCCGCATCTCGGGCTCAACGGCGTTTACACGGTCAAGTTCGAGGGGCCGGTGCAGATTATCGAGGGGCTCGAAGATCAGAGCGAAATCGTCGCGCGGATCGTGATCGTCGCGCTGTGACTCAAGCTTGGTTTGGGCGTGTAGCGGAGGAGGGGCGATAGATGTCGGTGCAACCGTTTGTTTTCGGCTCGGGAATCCTGTGGGTGGTGCCGCTCCAGGATATCAACGGCAATACGATCGCGACGCCGACGCCGCAGCGCTTCACGCTGCAGGACATGACGCTCGATATCGACACGCCGGTCAAGGAGCTGACCGCGCTCTATCAGTATCCACTGGCGATCGGCCG
This sequence comes from Candidatus Binataceae bacterium, assembly GCA_035308025.1. NCBI lineage: Bacteria > Candidatus Binatota > Binatia (SeqCode) > Binatales (SeqCode) > Binataceae (SeqCode) > Binataceae bacterium (SeqCode). The sequence goes on along the minus strand of DATGHL010000044.1, from coordinate 47,776 downwards.
CGGCGCGGGCAAGGTCAGCGGCAAGGTGAAGTTCGCCAACGTCAATATCGGGCTGCTGAACTCGGCGTTTTTTGGCGAGACTGGCGCGCCGGTGGCGGGCGGCGCCAATCAGGTCGTGCCGGTCAACGACGAGGCGGCGACGATTCCGGCCACGCCCTATCAGGTGACGGTCGCCAATTCGGCGTCGATCAGCGCGGGCAATCCGATGACGGATTTGGGCGTGCGCTACGGCGGCACCGGCGCGGCGGGCGGACAATATCTGACGGCAGTGGCGAATGCGCCGACGGCGGGCCAGTACTCAGTCAATCTGACGAGCGGGGTTTACACCTTCAATTCGGGCGATACGACCAAGGCGGTGCTGCTAGATTATTCCTTCGCGCCGAACGCCAGCAGCAACCAATCGATTCTGATTCAGAGTCATCTGCTGGGGACGCAGCCGATCGTGAAGTTGATCGGGAAGTCGGTCTATGGCGGCTCGAATATCAAGCTGGCCTTTCAGTTCAATCAGGTGGTTGGCAGCAAGCTCGGCTACACCACCAAGACGACAGATTTCGTCTACCCGGAGTTAGATTTCATGATGTTCGCCGATGGCGGTTTGAACCTCGGAATCATCACCGGCGCGTTCTTTTAGGCGCGGGGGCGGGAGAGGGGTTAGGCCCGGGCGGCGCGAGCCGCGCCGGGCCTTTTTTGGTGCTACTCGCGAAGAGTCGGGATCGAAGAAAGCTTTTTCTTGAGCTTGCGGTTCGCGTGCCACAGGTCATAACGGCCCTGTAAATTCATCCACAGCTCAGGGCCATTGCCGCAAAGCTTACCCAGCCGGACCGCCATCTCCGGACTGATCGCCGTATCGCCCGCCATCACGCGATGAAGGGTCTACCGGCTCACGCCGAGCAGGAGGGCGATTTCGCCGATAGTGCGGCGGCCCATCGCCGGCAGAATATCGCGGGCAAACAGCACGCCAGGATGCGTCGGCGGGCGGGTAATCGCGCGACGATCGGCCCTTGTGCTTGAAGCTCTTGATCACGGAATCATTCATAACGAGCGACATAATGTCAAGTGTAATGCGACAAGAGGGGTTGTGAGGCGGCGGGCAGAGGGCGCTAGCAACTCGCGTGCGCCGGACCAAATAATCGAAGCATCACACCGCCGCAAGGGGGTATCGAGCGGAATCGAGCCTTATGACGTTCTACACCGGAAAAATTCGCGAACCGCTGCTTGAGGGCGTCGAGATCGACCTCAAGGGGCAAAAATTCACCGTGCCGCCGTCGAATATCCGGCGCGAAAAGCTGATGATCGGCGATAGTTACGTCCTGCAAAAGGGCGTGGACCATCAAACGCCGGAGCAGCAGACCGCCTTCACCGACGCCCTGATTCATGTCGCGCTGGTGGCGCTGGAGCCGAACTATCCCGAGCTGACGAGCGCGCTGCTCGAGGAGCAGCTGCAGACCAGGGACCTGATGCCGATCTTTATCGCGCTGCGCAAGGCCAATGGCTTCAACGACGAGGAACCCGCCGCGGGGGAAGTGGCGGGCCCGCAGGGCGGGCCAGCGACGCCGGCGACTGGGATTTCCTGATAGCTCATCTATGCGCCTGCTATCACTGGACGTGGGGCTACGTCGAAAACGAGCTGACGATTCCGCAGGTGCGCGCGCTCAACGGCTACCTGCGCGAGCATCCGGCGACGCATATTCTGGCGGCGGCGTTGGCCGGCTACGAGGCGCCGGCCAAACCGCAGGAGCAATCGCTGGATACGCTGCTGGCGGCCTTCGGCGCGGCCGGTTTCAACGTCCAGGGCAAGATCGAATTACCCAAGAACTAGCGCTGCGCGTGTGCTTAGCGCCAACGGGGAAAATCGATGGCTGATGATCAAATTAATGTCCAGATAACCGCGACCGACGATGGGCTGAAGGCGGGGCTCGACGAGGCGAAGGCCGCGGTCGAACAACTGCCCGAGGGGATGAAGGCTGCCCAAGGAGCCGCGGATGATTTCAGCGATACGCTGAAACGGGTCGGCGAGGTCGCGGCCGGGGTCTTCGGCGGGCTGCAAATCGAGGAATTTGCGTCGAAGATCAAGGAAGCATTCAACGAAGCGATTTTCGGGACGGCGGAGTGGGCGGAAACGCTCGAACACGCGAGTCTTACGCTCGGCGCAGGGCACGCAGACGGCGACGCAGGCCTTTCGCAAGATGGGCGAAGATATCGCGCTCTCGATCGCGAAGAGCGGGATCAAGGATTTACTGCTCGGCGGCAAGGAAGGTTCGTTCGGCGCGGCGCTCTTCGGCAAGGAGGGCGCCGGCGGCGGCCTGGCGGGCATCGGCGCGTCAATTTTCGGCGGGCCGGCGGCGACCGGGGCGGTCAACAAGCTTTTCGGTGACGCCTTCAAAGCGGCTGAGCCAGCAGTCAAGAGCCTGTTCGGCGAGGCCTTCAAAGGGCTCGGGAATGTAGTCGGGAATCTTGCCGGCGGTAGCGCTGCGGCGGGCGCAGGGAATGCGGCCCAGAACGCAGCGAAGGCCGCCGCGGCTCAGGGCGAAGCCATGAACAACGCCTTGCAAGGCATCCTGGGGCCGTTAGGAAAAATCCTGCAGACCGCGATGACGCTTGCCCTGATTCCGCTGCATGCGATCAGCGCGGCGCATCTGGCCACCGCCGTATCGCATTTCGCCCTTGCCGAACTGCATCTGGCGCAGGCGCTAATCCATACGACCCTCCTTACGCTCATCGCGCTGTTCAGCTCACCTGCCGGGGTCAAGCCATTTGGGTTCGCCAGCGGCGGCATTGTGCCCTCGGCGGCGGGTGGTATGACAGTCGGCAACAGTGGGACTTTCGCGATTTTGCATCCGCGCGAGATGGTGTTGCCGGCGCATCTGAGCGAGCGGGTGCAGCGCGCGTTTCCGCGTGGCGGTGAGGAAGGCGCGGGTGGCGCAGGCGGCGGCCACACCTTCGTCAATCACTTTCATATCGAGGCCACGGACGGGGACAGCGTGGCGCGCTTATTGATGAACAATCGGGGGGCCTTGGTAAACGCGCTGCGCGGCGCGATCCGCGGGGCGATGCTCGAGGTCCCGGCTTAAGCGAACGATGAAGGCTGCGACCGCCGCGCTACAGGCTCTTCTGGCGTCGCCGACCGCGCAACTGCTGACGGCGGACCTCTACGCGATCACGCTGGTCACCGGCCAGGTGCTGCGCTGGTCCTCGCTCGACCGCGACACGGTTTTCAACAGCAACGTTTACACCAAAGGCGACCAGGCGGTGAGCCGCACGGCGATCAAGCAGCAGACGCTGCGGCAGTCGCGGGAGGCGGCCTACGACGTCACGATTACGGTCGCGGCGCTGGGGACGCCGATCGTCGCGCTGGGGCTGACGCTCAAGCAGGCGCTGGTGGCCGGGCTCTTCGACGGCGCGACGGTGACCGTCAATCGCATCTTCAATCCGGCGCTGCTGACGAATGGCCAGGCGAGCGTCGACGCGACCGCGTATGGCTCGGTGGTGCTGTTCGTCGGCTTTGTCGCGGATGTGGAAATCGGCGCGGTCAAGGCTGACGTCGTCGTGGTCGCGTTCGGCACGGGCCTGCGGCCGAACGAGAATTTCGGGCTCAAGCGCGCGGATATCGACCTCGGCAACCGGATCGTCCGGGTCCGGCAGACCTTCTCGCGCTGGGGCGAGGGCACGGTCAAGAATAAGCGCGCGCGGCGCGACCTCGTGATGACGGACGCCGTCTATGCGGCTCTACGCGCGCAGATTTCGGCGACCGAGCTGCGCTTCGTCTGGCTGTGGCCGATGAGTCCGTCGCGGCCGCAGCCGCACGGTCCGCAGCGGTTCAGCTCGAAGAACTGGCCGGCGATCCTGAAGCGCGCCGGCGTGAAGCATCGCGAGTTCTACCAGTGCCGGCATACCTTCGCGACGCGGCTCCTGCAGGAAGGCGCGGAGCTCCAAGCGGTCGCCGAGCAGATGGGCCACGCGAATCTGCAGATGCTGATCGATCATTATTTGAAGTGGAAACCGGGCCAAGCGGCAGGAAAACGGCAGGGGACGAGTAATGGCTGAACAAGAACAAGTCTCGGCGTTCGAGTTCGAGGGCTGGGCGATTCTCGAACTGATGGGTCATCGCAAGCTTGGCGGCTACGTTCGCCTCAACGGGCCGCTAATTCGCATCGACGTGCACGATGAGAAGCAGCCAGTGATGACTCAATGGTATGGCGCTCACTCTTTGTACTGCATGACTCCGACCACGGAAGCGGTCGCGAAACGTCTTTCGCAGACCATCTCGCGCGCTGCGCCAGTGACCAAATACGAATTACAGCTCCCCAGCGCCCACATCGTACCATCGTACCAAGATAACGATCTCATCGAGGACGACGACCTCTAAATCCATCTGACACGTATCTGACAATTTTGGCGGGCTTTATACGGTAAACCAATGACTCAAACGAATCATCCCCAAGTTAGCATTGCTCAGTCAAAAGCCTTATGCAACAAGGATAATTCGTATGAGTCATATCGTCGTTTGCGCTTGGGGTGCGTGTGGTCGCCGGTTCAAATCCGGCCACCCCGACCAATTCAAAAAACCATAAACTCGCGTTCCCTGACGCGAATTGCCTCCCGATGTCGCAGCGATTTCCCCGATGAGTTCGATCAATCATCATAGTTTGTAATCATAACAATTTTGACAACTACCGAAATTCTCCCGAGGTTCACGATGACAACGAAAGGCGCCTCGAAGAAATCAACGCACCCGAGACCCCGACTAACCGTCGATATAAGTCCGGCGCTGAAGAGACGCATCAAGGTTGCGGCAGCCGCTCAGGGCGTGGCTGTATCGGCCTACATTGCCAACGTATTTGAGCGAGCCGTGCCCGAGGCCAAGAGCATTACCAAAGGTTCCGATGGCAAAATTGTTTCCCGCATGATCCTGCGCGCCAAGAGGTTGCGGGATGAACAACATCAGCGCTTTTCTGAAGATTCGGCTGACCTGCTTCTTGAGGCGCAGAGACAACGTCACACTGAACTATGAGCGACGAGGTTGTCGTCGATGCGATTTCCGGACAGCCGATGAACGACTTTGCAATTCCGTCAAGCGTAAACTTAAGTGGGTTCATTGCTCGGTGAGCATAAAGGCTAAAATAAGTGCGTCGGGTCAACGACGCTGACATCTGTCTGTGGCGATGGCGACGCGAGGGTGTGTTCATCTTTAGAGGAGCGAATCATGATGCCGCGTGGCAGTTACAAATTCTTCGTATTACTGATTGCATCGTTGGCGCTCGCCGCTTGCACGTCGACCGACGATCACGCGACCGGCACCATCGAAAAGAAATACGCGGCGCCTGGTCCCCAGGCCGTTACTGTAGGAGTCAGTTCTCAACCCTGCGACCACAGAGGCAATCGGTGTGACCTCTACTACCCTACGAATCTAGCCGCGGGCATCCCGCACCCGATAATCACCTGGGGTAATGGCACCGGCGGGGTCTCCAGCGGCGTCTCGTACTTCCTGCGTCACTTGGCGTCATGGGGCTTCGTGATCGTGGCGACGAGGGATCGGTTCACCGGCGACGGAACGACGATTTTGGATGCGGCGAAGTTCATGGTGCAAGCGAATAGCGATCCCAGCAGCATCTTTTTCAACAAACTCGATACGAGCCATATTGGCGCGATGGGACACTCTCAGGGCGCTGGCGGCGCTACTCGCGCGATGATCGCGTCCAATGGGAAAATTTCGACGGTTATACCAATCGAATTGCCCGGACAGCAATTCTGCTTTTGCTCTCCGAATCAGGTGCTGGACACTGCGAGCATCACGCAGGGATCAGTGTTCTTCGTCGACGGCTCCAACGATATTCCGATCTCGCCGCCAACCCAGTTGCAGCCGCCGCAGCAGGTAGGCGAGCAGTCGCTCGCCGCGTTCTACGCCGCAGTACCAAACGCCGTGCCGAAAATTACCGCAACACTGATCGGTCCTACACACAATGATATTTCAGGCCAGCCAGGCTGTGATACCGCGACCTCGGCGCCCTGCATAGTCGGTGTTTATGGCTACCTTGGCTACCCCACCGCATGGATGGCCGATCGCTTGGGTCTCGACCCGACGGCGCACGCCGCATTCGTGAGCGGCACAGGGGAGATCTTCGCCCAAACGTCACATTGGGAGTTCGTTCAAAGCAATATCCAATGAGCAGTCATCCGAAGGAAGGAAGCACGGACTCGAGGAATGCGCGAGCTGGCACCAATCAGCAGGAGGCCTTCTGATGCCGCAGGCTAAAATCAACGGAATCGATCTCTGCTACGAGGTCCATGGCGAGGGGCCGGCCCTGGTGCTCGCGCACGGCGGCGGCGGCAACCATCTCAGTTGGTGGCAGCAGGTGCCTGAACTCTCACGACAGTTCCGCTGCGTCACCTTTGATCATCGAGGCTTCGGAGATTCGCGCGACGCCGAGGGCGGACCTGGCGCCAACGCTTTCGTCGAAGATCTGCGCCAACTGCTCGATCATCTTGGCCTGGAGCGCGCAGCCTTGGCCGGCCAGTCGATGGGCGGCTGGACGGTGCTCGGCTTTGCCGCGGCCTATCCTGACCGTGTCAGCGCGCTGGTGCTGTGCGACACCACCGCCGGGGTGGACGATCCCGAGATCATCCGCGAGCAGGCCGCGGCGCTCAGCGACCTGCGCAAGGGCGGACTGACGCAGATCCTGACGCACGCCTACGCCGCCGGCTTCCCGCATCGCGAGCCCATGCGCCATTTTCTCTATCAGCAAATCTCCGGGCTTAACCGGCATGTCCCGCCGAATCTACTCGCGACCTTGACGGGCCTGAAGCATCAAGTGGATGAGGTCATCGCCAAGCGCATCCCCACGATGCTCCTCGTCGGCGAAGAAGATGTGATCGCGCCGCCGCCGCTGATGGAACTCATCGCGCGGCGGATTCCGCACGCGCGTTTCGTCAAAGTGCCGGGCGCGGGCCACTCGGTCTATTTCGAGCGCCCCGAAGAGTTCAATCGAATCCTGCTCGGCTTCCTGAGGGAAGCCACGAGCTAAGGACTAGCAGCAGAGCTTCGCGACGACCTGCAAGACGACCGCAGTGCCGCGTTCAAAGGCGGCGCGCGGGATCGATTCATTGGGCTGATGGGCCTGCGCATACTCGCCCGGGCCGCAGATCAGCGAGCTGATGCCGCCGTCCGCGAACCATCCGCCGTCGGTGCAGAACGGCGCGCCTGAGACTTGCTGCTCACCCGTTACCTCAAGCAGCGCCCGTTCGAGTAGCGTGCCGCGCCGCGAGGCCATCGCGGGCATCACCTTGGCTGCGCCGACTTCGATCGTCGCGCGATGGTCGCGCGAGGCGTAGTCATAAGTTTCGATCGCCGCGCAACGTCGCGCGATCTCCTCGCGCAGGGCCAGCGCATCAGTCCCGGGCAGCGTGCGATAACTGATGCGCAGCGTGCACTGCTCCGCGATCACGTTCTCGGCGATGCCACCGCTGATCGTCCCGAAGTTCATGACGTCGAAGGGCGAATCGGGAAAGAGCGCGGCGAACTGCGGATCGGGTTGCGCGCGGCGCTCTTCCTGCAAGCGTCCGATCACCTCGATCACCTTGCCCGCGACCGCGATCGCATTAGCCCCCTGCTGCGGCGCGCCGCTGTGTCCGCCCCGTCCGCGCACCTTGATCTCGACCACCACGGCGCTCTTATGCGCCGCGTGAATCGCGTATGAAGTCGGCTCGCCGATCCAGGCGAGGGCTGGGCAGGGCAGGTCGCCCAACAGATCGGGCAGCGCTGGCGTTACGCGCTGCGCGCCCAACCCGCCGATCTCTTCGCTCGCCGTGAAAATGAACACCAGTGGGCGGCGCAAGCGCGCCTGATCGAGCTCGCGCGCCGCGTCGAGGCACTGCGCAAGAAACCCCTTCATGTCGGTCGTGCCGCGCCCGAAGATGCGCTCGTCGGTGCGTTCCATCCGGATCGGATCGCGCTCCCATCCGGGCTGACCCGCAAACGGCACCGTGTCGAGATGGCCCGAGATGATCAGGCCGTTGGGCGCGGGCGAGCCCGCCCATGCGACCAGGTTGGCCTGCGTGACGCGAGCGATCTCGCTCTTGTGGATCGCGGTCCTGAATCCTGCGCGATCCAGATGATCGGCGAGATATTCCATCGCCGCGACGTCGCTGTGCGCGCTCACCGTATCGAAAGCGATGAGCCGCTCCAGAACTTCGTAAAGATACTCGTGAAGATAATTGCTCATGACGGGTGCTTGGCCACGACGAGGCCGCTGCCCCGCAGCATCGGCGAGCCGTCGATCGCACAGACCAGCTCGGCGCCGGCTATCTGACGCTGTTCGGCCCGCCCGGTAACCTGGCGCACCGCCTCCGCTATATGCCCCATCCCATGCATCCGCCCCTCGCTCAGGCTGCCGCCAAAGGTGTTGACCGGTAATTCGCCCGCGAGCGCGATACGCCCGTCCTGCACGAACCCTTCGCCTTCGCCGCGCGGGCAAAAGCCCGCCGCTTCGAGCCAATAGAGCGTCGAGGGATTGAAGCCGTCGTAAAGCTGCGCGGCGTCCATCTCGCGCGGTCCGGCGCCCGCCGAGGCCCACAACTTGCGCGCCAGCGAACCGCCGCACTCCATGTAGTCGTCGAGCGCGTAGTGCAGCAGCGCGCGGCGCGGCGCAGTGTTCTGTCCGTAGCCCGCGATGTACGCGGGCGGATGGCGCAAATCGCGTGCGCGTTCCGCGCTCGTCACGACCATCGCGACGCAGCCGTCGACCGGCACGTCGCAATCGTACAGCCGCAGCGGCTCGGCGATCCAGCGCGAGGCGAAATAGTCTTCGCGGGTCATCGGCTCCTTGTAGAAGAAGGCCCGCGGATTCAGATTCGCGTTGCGCCGGCTGTTGAGCGCGAGCGCCGCCAGCGCCTCGCCGGTCGCGCCGTAACGATGCATATAGCGCTGCCACGCCAGCGCGTGCCACTGGATAATCGAGTTGCAGCCGTAAGGCGCGAGGAACTGCGCCTCGCCCGCCCAGCTCGGCGCGCCGCTCGGCCGCGTCGCCGTGGCGCGTACGACGGGCCGATGAAGCGCGCGCCAGACCAGCACGTAGTCGCAGGCGTCTGAAATAATCGCATTAACGGCCTCGATCATCGGGCTCGCGATCATGCCCGTCTCAATCTGCGCGTACCAGCGGATTTCCGGCGCCGGCGCGAGATGGTTCACGAGGTACATCACGCTGACCACCTCTTCGCCGTCGCGATTACCGGCGCCCGCGAAGGGTGATTCCGGATAGGTGGCGAGGCCGTCGATCTGAGCGGGCTCGAGACCCGCGTCCGCGATCGCGGCGCGGGAGGCGTCAAGCGCGAGCAGCCCGAGCGGCTTTTGCGGGCGGCGGGTAATCTCCGAATAGCCGATCCCCACGATTGCGGTCTTGCCGCGCCCTGCCCACATCAGCTCAATCCTCCCAATTGTCTCAATCCGCTAGACGAAACTGCGGAATGACTGCGCCGCCTCCCCGATCCTCGAATTGCACTTCAACCGGTGCGCCAATTCTGACGCGGTCGCGCTCAGCCGCCGGGAGATTTGCGACCATCAGCAGCATCGGTTGCGCGTCAAGCTCGACGACCAGATTAAGAAACGGCGCCTCGCTCTCGAAGCCGGCGACGTCCCGCTGATGCATAATCGTGAATGAATAGATTTTGCCGCGCCCGCTGACCGGCACAAACTTGAGTTCCTGAGAAAGGCACTGATCGCAAACTTGTCGCGGCGGATGGTTGTAGTAGCCGCATACACAGCGCTGGACGACGAGGCGGCCTTCGCGGGCTGCGGCCCAGAAGGGCGCCGAGAGCTCATCGGCGAGCGGGACCGGTTTGGCGCGAGCCTCACTCATGCCCTTACCTGGTTTCCGGTTTCTTCAGTCCGAGATCGCCCGAGATGTCGAAGTGGATCTTCCGGACTTTGAACCGCCACGCGCCCGCTTCCTTGATGAGTTGGTCTTCATAGCGTCCCGCGAGCGACGCGATTATGCCGTCGCCGGCCTCGCGCACCACCACGATATAACTGTCGGCGCGCGCCTCGGCGCCGTTGACCCGGATCAGGTGATTCATCGTGCAGTGCTTGCGCGCCGGTCCCTCACCGGCGCGGGGAACGTGCGCGGCGATAAAATCGTGAATCGCCCGGCGGCCCTCGAGCTTGCCCAGAGGACCGGTCTCGAAAATTCCGTCGAGCGCGAAAAGCGCGGCGAACTTTTCAAATTCGCCGTTGTCGACATAAAAGCAGTACTCCGACATCAGGTCGCGGATGGCCTCTTTCTCTTCCAGTATCGAGCTCATATCCGCCTCCGTCACTAAGTTCGCCGCGCGAAGCGCTTTACACGGCGCTCCAGCCGCTATCCACGGGAAAAACCGCGCCGGTGATGATCCGCGCCTCGTCGGACGCCAGGAACAGCGCCATGTTCGCGATATCCTCGGGCTCACCCATCCCGAGCAGATGGTTGTCAGCCAATGCGGCGCCGGCCGGATCATCGCCGAGCAGCTTGCGCACCCGCGCGGTAAGCGTCGCGCCGGGCGCGATCGCATTCACCCGAATCTTGTGTTTGGCGTAGTTCGCCGCCATTGAGCGGGTCATCGCCAGTACGCCGCCTTTGGCTGCGGTATAGGCGTCGCGCCCCTTGATCCCGGTCAGAGCCACAACCGAGCTGGTGTTGATCACCGCGCCGCCGCCCGCCTTGATCAACTCGGGAATCGCGTACTTGCAGGCCAGAAATGTGCCGTACAGATCGACCTTGATCGTCCGCCAGAACTCTTCAATCGTGACCTTGGTGACGGGGCCATCCTGCGCGGTCGAGCCGCCGGCATTGTTGTACAGGATATTGAGCTTGCCATAGGTCGCGACGGTGGCGACGATCGCGCGCTCGACGCTCTCGGGCTCGGTCACGTCGGTATGGATAAAAGTGGCGTCGCCGCCGAGATCACGCGCCATCGCGACGGTGCGCTCGCCGCTTTCGCGCGAAATCTCCGCCACCACAACCTGCGCGCCCTCGCGGCAAAAGCGCACTGCCGCGGCCTGCCCGATCCCGGACCCGCTGCCCGTGATGAATGCGACCTTGCCGTCGAGTCTGCCCAATTTTTTCACCGCCCACAGTCAGCACACCGCTCCGCTGTCGCGGCTCCCAGTGCTGGAACCTATCTCCAAGGGTTCTAGCAAGATGCGCGGCGCCAGCCCAAACGCTCGTGCAGCCGCGCCTTCAACCGCCGTTCTTGACATCAAAACCTCCCGCCCGCTAGCTGTTGGATTGAATTTGATCATCGACGGCTAACAATCGAAGGCAAGCAAGCAATGTCAGGTAACCATCATGTCGACGCGCAGCAACTGCGCGCGCGGCTCAGCCATCCGGTAATCGATTCGGACGGGCACTGGGTCGAATACCAACCGATGATTCTCGACTACGTCAGAAAAGTCGCGGGCAACAAAGCGGCCGACGGCTTCAAGTCGCGCGACGACGTGGTCGCGCAGATTATCTCTATGAGCAATGCGGAGCGGCGCGACCAGGGCCGCGCCCAACAAGCCTGGTGGGCGTTTCCGACCAGGAACACGCGCGATCGCGCCACTGCGATGCTGCCGAAGCTGCTCTACCATCGCCTCGACGAACTCGGCATCGATTTCGCCGTGCTCTACCCGACGACCGGTCTCGGCCTCTATTCGATCAGCGACGCCGAGATGCGGCAGGCGGCCTGTCGCGGCTTCAATATGTATATCGCGGACGTTTTTGGTGAGTTCGCCGACCGCCTCACGCCCGCCGCCGCCATCCCGATGCATACGCCCGCCGAGGCGCTCGCGGAGCTGGAGCACGTCAAGTCGCTCGGCCTGAAGGCGATCGTGGCCGGCAGCATCATCCGCCGGCCCATCCCGGCGCTCGCGCGCAAAGGCGGCTCGTTGCGCGCCGGCGTTACGTACGACGCTCTCGGGCTCGACAGCGAATATGACTACGATCCGGTGTGGGCGAAGTGCGTCGAGCTGGGCTTCGCGCCGACCTTTCACAGCGCCGGCCGCAGCGCGGGTTTCAGGATGTCGCCGTCGAATTTTACCTACAACCATATCGGTCATTTCGCGACGGCGGCCGAGGCAGTTTGCAAGGCGCTGGTGATTGGCGGCGTGACGCGGCGCTTTCCGACGCTGCGCTGCGCCTTTCTCGAAGGCGGCGTTGGCTGGGCCTGTCAGCTCTACAGCGACCTGATCGGCCACTGGAAAAAGCGCAACGCCCGGGCGCTCGCGGAGGTTGATCCGGCCAATCTCGATCGCAAGCTGTTGCGCGAGCTGTTCGAGCAGTACGGCAGCAAGGAGGCCGCGGCCAAACTCGACGGCTGGCAGGCCGTGCCCGAAGGCGAAGAGGTGGCCGCGCGCTGGGCTGCGCAAGGTCCCGCAGTGATCGACGATTACTCCGCCTGCAAGATCGAAAAGCCCGCGGATTTTCTCGACCTCTTCGCGTGCAACTTCTACTTCGGCTGCGAAGCCGACGACCCCACCAATGCCTGGGGCTTCGCCGACAAAGTGAATCCCTACGGTGCGCGCATCAAGACGCTGTTCGGCTCCGACATCGGTCACTTCGATGTCGCTGACATGCGCGAGGTTCTGATTGAAGCGCACGAACTGGTCGACGACGGTCTCATCACGGAGAGCGACTTCCGTGATTTTGTCTTCGGCTATCCGGTGGAGTTCTGGGCCGGGGCGAATCCCGATTTCTTCAAGGGTACGGTCGTGGAAAGTCAGGTCAACGCGTTTATCAAGTCGGGTGCGGGCCGGTGCGATGCCGCCGTATGCGCCTGAGATCCGCGCGGATATTCGAGGAGCAAAGCTTATGAAAGCGGTTTCCCATATCGCTGTTGGCGTCCGCGACATGGATCGCTCGCTGCACTTCTATCGCGACCTGCTGGGGCTCAAGGTCTGCCTCGACACGATGGAGAACATCGGCGGCATCAAAACGCTGTTCACCAGTCCACAGAAGGGCAGCCGGCGCGCGGTCTATCTGCGCTTCGCGGACGGCCCGCACGCGAGTTTCATCGTGCTCTCGCAGAATCCCGCCGAGACGCCAGGTGAAGCGATCAAGCTCGACCAGGTAGGCGTTCACCATTTCGCTTTTTGGGTGGACGACCTGCGCGAGCGGGTCGACAAGCTCGCCGCCGCAGGCGTGCCGATTCTCGTGAAGCCGCTCGAATCCGACACCGTCGCCTATGGCGAGCCGGCGGGCGGCAAAGTCCTGACCTGCCTCTTCCAGGACCCCGACGGCATCATCGTGCAATTCGATCAGCGATTGTAACTGCACCAACCCGCAACCCTACGGCAGGATGCCGAAGAAGTCGCGATACTCCGGGAACTTCGTTGCGAGGTCATGCGGATAAAGCTGCGTGATGGCGGCTGCGGCGCTTGAGAAAATCGTCACGTTATTGGTCTGTGGCTTGACCCCGCGCACGAATTGTGGCGCGGCTTGAATTGTCGCAGCCACCGGCGGCGGTGGAATCGTCTGCCGGATCTCCGCGCCCAGCGTATCGAGCACGCTGCCGACCCCGCGTGCGTCCACCTCCGCGGAGTAGCTGCCGCCGCCGAATTTCTGCCCGAGCAACTTGAGAATCGAGATGTGATCGAGATCTCCCGAATAGACTTCGCCGGCCTTGACCAGGGGTGAAATCACCAGACCCGGAACGCGTATCCCGCTGCTTGTGAACTCGTCGCGATACTTAGCGCCGACCGGAGGTTTTGTCACCAGCGGCAGCGGTTGAACATGATCGAAGAGTCCGCCGTGCTCGTCATAAGTTACGATCATCACGGTCTTGCGCCAGCGTGCCGGATTCCCAATCAGCGCCTTGTAGATGTCGAGCAACAACTGCTGCCCGCCCAGCACTGAAGACGGCGAATGATCGTCGGTCCCCTCGCCAAGATGGGGCGCGTCGGTGTACTTGGGCTCGACGAAGATAACCCGCGGACGCTTCGCGTCGGATTCGAGCTTGAAATCGACCGCGAGCCGATCGAAGCGCCGAAACATCGGCGCACCGGCGATCTTCTCGTAGAGCCGCGGCATCATCGAGAAGAACGGGAAAAAACCCTGATGGTAGACGCGCCAGTTCACCTTCTTCTGGTCGAGCCAGTCGTACGCCAGCGTCTGGTCGGGAAACTCGATCGGATCGCCGACGTTGGTGTCGATTTCAGTGTAGCCGCTCATCGCCATCAGGCGATTGGCCTGCGTGCCGGCCGGCAGCGGCGCGAACCAGCGGTCGCAGACCAGGAAATTGCGCGCGAAGAAATCCATGATCGGCACGGTCTCGCGCGTGTAATAGTGCATCACCTGCGCATCGCCGTTCGCGCTCCGGACAAAGCCTTTCATCGGAAAGACGCCGTTGCTCGGCGCGCCCAATTGAACCTTGATGTCCGCGCGCTCGTGCGGCGGATCCTGAATGTGCAAATCATGTTGCAGGATCGGCTCGTAGAGGAAATTGTCCGGCGCCTTGCCGGGATTCGCGTATCTCTGCCGCCACGCCGCGTCGTCAACGATGCCGTCGAGCTTCATCCCGCCGAAGGCCGGCAGCCTCAGGTAGCCGAGCAGGTGATCGAAGGAGCGATTCTCCATCATGACGATCACGATCGTATCGATCAGGTCGAGTACTGGCGGCATATAATTCCCCCGTCTCCGGCGCGCTGGGCGGAGTCCTTTACGCCCGCGCCGTAGTCATTCCGGTTTGTCGCAGGGCTTCGTAAACCACGATCGCGACCGCATTGGCAAGATTCAGGCTGCGCACGCCCGCTTCAAAGATCGGGATCCGATAGGCCGCCGCGGCGCGCGAATTGAGAAACTCCGCACCCAGCCCCTTGGTCTCGCTGCCGAAGACCAGGAAATCGCCGCGCCGATAGCGAGCGTCGAGATAGGACTTTTCGGCGCGGGCCGAGAAATACTTGAAGTTGTCCGCCTGCGTCGTCGCATGGATTTGATCAAACTCAGGCCACGCGGCGTACGTCTGCAAATCGACCAGCGGCCAATAATCGAGTCCGGCCCGCTTGAGATAGCGATCTTCAAGCGAAAAGCCGAGCGGCCCGACCAGATGCAGGCGCGTCTGCGTGGCGGCGACTAGTCGCGCGATCGAGCCGGTGTTCTGCGGAATCTCCGGACGCACCAGCACGACATGCAACGCCGGCGTCGTCACTCGGCGTTCCCGGCAATCGCGATCGGATAGCGCCGGCCGGCAACGCTCAGCGCAAAACCGCCATTCTCTTCGGCCACGAAATGATCGCTCAGATGGTAATAGGCGGAACGCAGAAAGCGCGCGCGAAATACGCCAGCCTTGACCCGGCAGTAGAGGACATTATTGGCCCCGACTTCGAGCGTCGCCAGGTCGAGCCCCTCGCGTTCGCCGTCGTTGGTGACGACGAGGAAACCGCCGTAGGCGCTTTCCTCCACGGTAATTACGACGTACGGAGTATCCTCGACCGTGATCGACGCGCGTTCGTCGCCGACCTGGAGAAAAAAGCTGCCGTCAGCGTTGCGCCGGATGCTCCGGCTGAAGAGCAGCGCGATCCGCTGATTATCGATCCGCTCGTCGTCAGTATACCAGTTGCCGTCGCGCCGGAACGAAATCTTGCCCGATTCGATCGCGTAAAAGCCCGCCTTTGCCATGTTTACCTTGGCCGCGCGTCGCAGACTCCGCCTCCCCGGAACGCAGCTCGCGGACTCGCCTGCTCGCACCGCTTCGTTCCGCTGGTCCGCCCCCTTCACCGCGTCGCGCTGTCGAGGAGGATCGTGACCGGTCCGTCGTTGATCAAATCGACTTCCATGTGCGCGCCGAATTCGCCGCACTCAACCTTAACATCATGCTTGCCCGCCTGCGACAGAAAGTACTTATACAGTCGGCACGCCTGCTCCGGCGGCGCGGCCGCAGTGAACGACGGGCGGCGCTGGCGCGTATCGGCATACAGGGTGAATTGAGAGATCACCAGCAGCGCGCCGTCGACGGCGCCGAGCGCGAGATTCATCTTGCCGCTGGCGTCGGCAAAGACCCTCAGCCCGAGTATGCGATCGAGAAGAAAATCCGCGTCTGTTTCGCCGTCGTCGCCGCCGACTCCCAGCAGGACCACGAAGCCGCGCCCGATGCCGGCGGCTTGCCGCCCCTCGATTCGCACCGCGGCGCGACTCACCCGTTGAACAATCGCACGCATAAGAGCGTCGTATATTAGTGTGGCGAAATCGCGCAAGCCACTATCAGTGCGCGCGTTCCTACGGAGTCGCGCGACAGGTTCCCGTGCGATAGGCTTGTAACCTGCGATGATTCCGATTCTGCTTCATCTTGGACCGATTCCCATCTACAGCTTCGGCGTGATGGCGGCGCTCGGCTTCCTTGCCGGCAACTTCACCTTGAGTCTCGAATGCCGCCGGCGCGGCTACGACTCCGGCCTGGCCGACGCGATCGTGGTTTGGGGCGCCCTCGCTGGGTTCGCCGGCTCGCGCATCTACGATGTCTTCGATAACTGGCCGGCGTACATGGCGCATCCGTCCTCGATCGTGCTCTCCGGCGCCGGCTTCGTCTGGTACGGGGGGCTAATCGCCGGCATCCTTTCGACCTGGATCATCGCGCGCCTTCGCAAGATACCGTTCCTCACGATCACCGATATGTGCGCTGCGCCGCTGGCCCTCGGCATGGCTTTCGGCCGCATGGGCTGTCTGCTCTCCGGCGACGGCGACTGGGGGTTGCCCTCGACGCTGCCGTGGGCGATGGCCTTCCCGCGCGCGATCGTCGGATGGCATGGCGATCTGCACCTGGCCGACGGCGGCCTCATTCCCGCGACGGTGCTTAAGCTCGATCCAGCCGGCGCGCTGGTTGACGGCTTCTTTCCCGGTGTGCGAGTGCATCCGGCCCCGCTCTATGAGGTGATCCTCTACCTCGCGATCTTCGGGGTAATCTGGGCGATGCGCTCGCGGGCGAAGTTCGATGGCGAACTGCTCTGCCTCTACCTGATCCTAGCCGGTGCCGCACGCTTCATAGTTGAGTTCGTTAGAATCAACCCGCGCGTGATGTGGGGTTTGAGCGAGGCGCAATTGATCTCAATTCCGATGATCGCGGCGGGCGCGCTCGCTTGGGCGTGGCTGTCACGGCGGCCGCAAGCGCTCGATTCGCGCGCCGCGCTGACCGCCTAAGCAATGAGTCGCGACGGCAAAATCTTGTCCACACTGGCGGGGCTCGCGATGATCGCGGCGCTCGCGATGATCGCCGCCAACGCGCTCACGAATCGCGGGAGGCGCGCATCGGCCGACGCCAACGTTGACGCCGGCGCTTCGGTCGTGGCCGCCGGCAAGCTGGCCCCCGACTTCACTTTGACCGGTCTCGACGGCAAGCCGCACTCGCTCGCCGCCTTGCGGGGCAAAATCGTCTTCCTCAATCTGTGGGCGACCTGGTGCCCGCCCTGCCGCGGCGAGATGCCGTCGATTCAGGCGCTCTACCGCAATTTCCAAAACAACAATGACTTCGTCGTGCTCGCCGTCAGCGAGGACGCCGACGTGAAGCCCGTGCCCGGTTACGTCAAAGACAACCATCTGGGCTTCCCGGTGCTGCTCGATCCACGCAATGTAGTGGGCGAGGCCTACGACGTGAGTGGACTGCCCGAATCGTTTGTGATCGGTCGCGACGGCCGCATCGTCGCCCATCATGTCGGCCCGTATGACTGGGCCAGCGCTGATATGCGTGACGCGCTCAATGATTTGATCAAGGCCAAAGGCTGATGGAACCAAAAATCAAGCTTTCGCAGCGTCGGCGGCGGCTGCGAATTATGGCGAATTTACGGACGGATTGGTGATGCCAGGACACAAGCGCAATCGATTAATCGTTGGGATGAGCATGGCGCTCATCGTCTGCCTCGTAGTCATCGGTGACCTCGCCGTGCGGCGCGCGCAGGCGCTAACCGACGATACTTACAAAGAGCTCCAGACCTTCGCCAACGTGCTGGCGATCGTACAGAAAAACTACGTCGAGCCAGTCTCGACCAAACGTCTGGTCGACGGCGCGATCATCGGGATGCTCTCGTCGCTCGATCCGCACAGCGCCTATCTGACGCCCGACCTTTACCACGACCTTGAAGTCGAAACGCGCGGAAGTTTCGGCGGCCTCGGCATCGAAATCACCATCAAGAACGACATGCTGACCGTGGTCTCCCCGATCGAGGATACGCCCGCGGCCAAAGCCGGCATCAAGTCCGGCGATCAGATCATCAAGATCAACGACGACTTCACCAAGGGCATGACCCTGACCGACGCGGTCAAAATGATGCGCGGTCCCAAGGGCAGCAAAATCCGCCTGACCCTGCATCGCGACGGTATCCCCGATCTCTTCACGGTTGCGGTCGAGCGCGACGTCATTCGGATCCAGTCGGTCAAGGCCAAAGAACTCAAGAACGGTTATGACTACGTCCGCATCTCGACCTTCGAGGACGGCACCAACGCCGACCTCGAAAAGGCGCTCAGCAAATTCAGCAAGCACGGCCCAATCAAGGGGCTGGTGCTGGATCTGCGCGACAACCCGGGCGGTCTCCTGAACCAGGCTGTTTCTGTCTCCGACGATTTTCTTGATGGCGGACTGATCGTCTATACACAGGGACGCGCCGAGAATCAGCAGCAGAAGTACTTCGCTCACAAGAAGCGCAGCTACAAGGATTACCCGATGGTCGTGCTGATTAACGGCGGCAGCGCCAGCGCCAGCGAGATCGTGGCCGGCGCCTTGCAGGATCAGCGCCGCGTGATCGTCGCCGGCACGCTGAGCTTCGGCAAGGGCTCCGTGCAGACCATCCTGCCGCTCGATGACGAGTCTGCGCTGCGCCTCACTACGGCCCGCTACTACACTCCCAATGGCCGTTCGATTCAGGCGGTCGGCATCACCCCTGACGTCATCGTCGAGCCACCCAAGCCGACGCTAGCCACGCTCGAGACGCCCGACATCCAGCTCAACAACGAAGACGAAATCCACGAGAGCGATCTGCCTCATCATTTCCAGAACAATCAGCAGAAGACCGGCGCGCCTGGCAAACCGCCCAGCTCAGACAGCGGCGGCGCAAATCCGACTATCAAGCCTGCGGAGCAGTCGAAAAAGGCTCAACCCGAGAAAGACGTCCAGCTCGATAAAGCCGTCAAAATTCTCGAGAACTGGAGCGAATACAAAGTCCAACTCGCCCGCCGCTGACACTAGCGAGCGCGGCCGCCGCGCGGAGCGAGCAGGCGAGTCTGCGAGCTGCGTTCAGAATAAGAAAAAACCCGGATCTTTACCCGCAAACATCCCTCAAAATGAACCAGTGCGACTTCCGAGAGGTTGCGGACTGTGATCGCGGTCGCTCATGCAATTTTTTTCTGCTATCTAATTAACTCCGCAGGAACAGGCGTTTGCCCGCTACTTACGGGCTATCACCCTCAAGGAGGAACCATGAACAGAATCGCGATCATCGCGGGCGGATTGTTGATTTCGATTGCCCTCGCGGGCGCCGCCGGCGCCGCCGAGAAGACGGTAACCGGCACCCTCGAGGACAGCTTCTGCTATGTCACATTGGGCGCGCATGGCGCCGATCACAAAAAATGCGCTACCGAATGCGCCAAAAAAGGCATTCCGGTCGCCTTGGTCGAAAAAGGCAGCGGCGATATGTACACCTTGCTCCCGCCCAAGAACGATGAGGCCCTGCCGTCTGCCGTGATTGACAAGATGGAAGACGAAGTGACTGTGACCGGCGACCAGTTCAGCAAGGGCGGCGTCAACTATCTGACCGTCAAGTCAGTGAAATAGCCCGCGCCGCGGGGGTTACGATGCTGCGTCACCTGTTCGACTTCCCGGGTGCCGCCGTGTTGCAAAACCTCCATCCGCTGGTGGTGCATTTTCCGCTGGCGTTTCTCCTCGGCGCAACTGCTCTCTACCTCGCCGCCGCGCTCGCACGCCGCGAAAATTGGGCATGGGTCGCCCTCTGGATGCTGGCGTTGGGCGCGCTCAGCGCTACGGCCGCGATCCGCACCGGCCTCGCTGCCGGAACCAGTGTGATGGTCGCGCCCGCCGTCCGCGCCCGCATTCTGCTTCAACACGAGCACCTGATGCTTACGGCCTGGGGTCTCAGCCTCGGGCTGCTGGGCTGGGCGATTCTCGCGCCGCCGATGCCGCGCCGAGGCGCACTCGCCTTTCTGGCGCTCCTGCTCCTGATGGCGGGAGTCCTCGTCAAAGGCGCCGACTACGGCGCCTGGATGGTGTTCGGCTATAATGCCGGTGGCAGCCTGCCCCAGCCGATCGAGTTTTCGTCGTGAGCCGATCGCCGGGGTTGTTGCGAATGACGGCATCGAGTAAGGCGCGCCTGCTGCGCCTGCTCATAGCGTCGCTCGCGTTTGCGCTGATCGCCGGATGCACGACCCATCGCGAGACTTCGGCCCCGCCCGATCAGCCCGCGGCTGCCGACGATACTGTCGCGAGCGCGCCGGCGGCGCCTGAGGCCAAAATCCATATCAGTTATGCGCATCCCGGCGACTTTCTCGATTCGCTGAGTGTGACGAAGTATTCCAGCGCACAGACCCTCGACGTTCCCGTGCACGATTCCGGTGCAACCTTGGTGCGCTTCGATACCGGCGTAGTCGTCTGGGAGTTCGCAGTCGCCAAAGATTTGCTTAGCGGCGTCCCGATGGTCGGCTCCGGCCCAAAGAAGTATACCCCCGCCGAAATCAAATACGGGGACCTGCCCGCGCACTTCATCGCTTCAATTCCGGACAGTGGCCCGCCCGAACCGCTCGAACCCGATCACTACTACGTCTTTGCCGTCACGCGCGGCTCCGGCGCGGTCAGCTACGAGGCCGTCAAGGTCAACGGCGACGGTTCGCTCGAAGCCTATGAAGCCGATCCCCGCGCCGGCTCGAGTTTCCGCCTCTGCTGCAACGTCGCCGCCGATTTCACCCTGACCGCTCCCGCTGACGCCCCGCCTGCCGATTCAGCGCCTTGAATGTGCGCGACCTAATCGATCCGTAGCCGTTCGGCCAGGCGGCTGAAGCGGCGCCGTTCGTCCTCGTTGCGCACTGCTTGCGCCAGCGCGCTGCGCGTCCCGACCAGCACGCAGACCCGCTCGGCCCTCGTGATCGCGGTGTAGAGCAGGTTGCGCCGCAGCATCAGATAGTGCGTCTGATGAATCGGAATCACCACCGCCGGATACTGGCTGCCCTGACTCTTATGAATCGAGATGGCATAGGCCAGTCCCAACTCATCGAGGCCGGCGAGATCATATTCGGCGTGACCCTCGTCGAAAACGACGCCGACCCGCCCGCGCTCCGAATCGACCGAGACGACCCGGCCGATCGCGCCATTGAAGACCAGCTTCTCGTAATTGTTGCGTAACTGGATGACGCGATCGCCCTCGCGAAAGCGGCGATCGCCCGCGCGAATTTCCCGTCCGCGCGGATTCAGCAGCTCCTGCAACTCGCGATTGAGCGCGTGGACCCCGAGCGGTCCCCGATTCATCGGGGTCAGCACCTGGATTTCGCGCGCATCACGGATCCCAAAACGCCCGACCAGCCGCTGCTGCACCAACTGCTTGATCGTCGCCGCCACATCCTCCGGGGCATTGCGCTCGAAAAAAAAGAAATCGCTCTCCGGATCGTTGGTCGTCTGTGGCATCTCGCCACGATTGAGGCGATGCGCATTGGCGACAATCAGGCTTTGCCGCGCCTGCCGGAAAACTTCGCGCAACTCCGCCACCGGCGCCAGCCCCGACGCGATAACGTCCTTCAGCACGCTGCCCGGCCCCACCGACGGCAACTGATCGCGATCGCCCACCAGTAATATCGACGAATTCGGCATCAAGGCCCGCACCACGCTCGCCGCCAGCTCGACATCCATCATCGAGGCTTCGTCGATCACCAGATAATTGGTCCGCAGCGGAAAGTTCTCGGTGCGGATAAAAGTCTGCGTCTCGGGCGAATACTCGAGCAACCGATGAATCGTGCGGGCGTCGCGCCCGCAGGCGTCGGCCAGCCGCCGCGCCGCCCGTCCGGTCGGCGCCGCCAGGGTCGGTTTAAGTCCCGCCGCATCCAGCGCCGCCAGCAGCGTTCGCAGCAGCGTCGTCTTCCCGGTCCCCGGCCCTCCGGTGATCACGGCCACCCGGCTCTTGAGGGCGAAAGTCAGCGCCTGGCGCTGCTCCGGCGTGAGCTCGAATTCACTGCTCGTGCGCACCGCAGCCTCCAGCGCGCGCGCGATGACCGCCTCACCTAACGAGCGGCCCGCGGCCAAAACATGCAAACGATCGGCGGCGACCACCTCCGCCTCATGCAGCCGCGCCAGATAGACGGCGTCGTCTTCGCCCGTCCGCTCGACGCAAACCTCGCCGCTCTGCACGAGCTCCTCAAGCGCCGCGCGCGCCAATCCCGCATCCATCTCGAGCGTCGTCTCGAACTGCCCTTGCAGATGGCTCACCGGTGCAAAGACATGACCCTCTTCCGCCATCCGCTCGAGCAAATAGAGGATCGCGGCGCGCGCTCGCTGCGTCGAGTTGCGCGGAATCCCGAGCTTCTCCGCCACGCGATCGGCGGTGCGGAAACCGATTCCCGCCACCGTGCGGGCGAGCAGATAGGGATCCGCGCTGACCGTCGCCAGCGACTCGCGCCCGTAAATTTTATGGATTCGCCGAGCGTGCCCGGCGCCAATCCCGTGGCCGCGCAGAAAGACCGTCAACTCGCGCAGTCCCGACGAGTCCCGCCACGCCGCCGCGATTCGTTGTGCCACCAGACGTGGCAGCCCGCGCACCTCGTGCAGCCGCTCCGGCGTGGTCTCCAGCACCACCGGCAACGCCTCACCGAAGTAGGTCACGATCCGCCGCGCCAGAGCCGGTCCGACGCCTTTGATCTCCCCCGCCAGGTAGCGCTCCAGCGCGGCGACGCCAGCCGGCTTCAGCGTTTCGAAATCTACGACGCGAAACTGTTCGCCATAACGCGGATGCTTTTCAAAGCGGCCGCTCAGCTTTAAGCCCGCCCCGATCTCCAGTTCGCCCAGATCGCCGACGATCGTAATTCGCCGCCGCCCCACCGAGCCCGCCCCCACATCCGCCATCTCAAGGATCGCCACGGCATAGCCGCTCGCCTCGCTGACGTAGAGCATCTGCTCCAACGTCCCCTCGATACTCTCTGGCGAAGCTTCTGACACGTCCCCTATCTTCTTGGAATCATGGAGATGGGGTTTCTCATTTCGCAAAATGAATGAAGCCATTCTTCGCAGTATGCTCAGACATAAACGGCTGTGCTCAATTTCATCAAATAAATCAACTGTTTGCAGATGGCACAAACGATGCTTAACTTCCACTCAAGAGTTAGGGAGGCTTGAAACCATGTTGCATCCATCATTTGTTGTTCTGGGAATCGTAGTGACCGCAGTTCTGTTCGCCATCAACTGGTACGTTTGGGGCTTAAGGTATGCCCCAGACTTTGGCCTGCCAAGCCGGATGACCCCGCTGAGTTCGGAGGATCTCTTAACTGATCTCGCTCTGGGTCGCGTTGCGGCGGCGAATCAGAAGGCGGCCGCGGTGGGCATGAGCGCCTCGGACGAAGCGGCCCAAGGCGGCTTCAAGCATGTTGCCTGAGCAACCTCAGAAATAGCGGTCGAATAACCCGCACTAAAAGAACGGGCGCCCTTCGCGGGCGTCCGTTTTTCGTTTCAGCTTCTCAGCCAGCAGTCTGTTCAAGTTCATGTTAGGCTGGATCTCGATTTGTGTCCGGCCGTAACTGTTTCCGCTCTATGTTTGAAAGGCCGCCTATCCGTCGCTCAGCCGCCGCCGTCCTGGTAGCGCTTGGGGTCCTGTTCACGATCAGCGCCGGCGACGGGGCCCAAGGACCGACGAGCACGCCCGCAGCGACGGCTTCGCCGACGTTAACCGCTATTCCTGGCGTTACAGCGGAGCCATCCGCGCCTTCGCCCTCGGCAACGGCTTCCCCACTTCCCGGCGAGCCGCCGTCCACTCACGGTCTCAGTCCCGCTCGGATTATCGATTATCTAGGGCGCGTCATCCGCTGGCATAACACCGTAGCCGAGCAGTTTCACTCTGCGGGCGAACCCGAGGAAACCCTCTACGTTCTTGAGGAACGACAGACCGCTGATGAGATTTTGAAACTGGCTTTTGATTTCGCTCGCGCTGCCGCCGCCTTGCTCGCGGCTTCGCACCAGTCCGCGACCGGCCAGAGCGTGAAACTGCCGCAACCTGCTGCGCTGGGCGCCGCCAACGGCGCGGACCCGACGCTCGAGCAGCTCCAGGCGCGCCGCGCGCAGGTGCAGGCCAGCCACGATCGACTCGCTGAGCAGCTCAAGCAGCTACGCGGCGATCTGGCGAGCGCCCCACGATCCGCGCGCGACGCGCTCAGGCATAAGGCGCTTACCCTGCAAGCGCAAATCGGTCTCGCCCAATCGCATCTTGATTCCATCGACGCGATGATCGCCTTCGAGACGACCAAGGCCACCGGCAGTTCTGCCGGACTTGAAACCCAAATCGACGAACTCGAGCGCTCCGCGCCCGCAGCCACCGCCGTTTCCGCTTCCTCTATGGCTTTTGCCCCGATGCCGTCGGCCGGCTTGCTTGGCCGCGCCGAAGCTATCCTCGCAATCGATCGCAAGGCCCGTAATCTCGCGCTGGCTATCACGCTCTCACAGAACCTTCGCAATGAGGATCTGGCTCTGCGCGCTCCTCTGCTCGAGCGCCTCGCCCAACTCGACAGTCTGGGACTCGCACAGACCGGCGGCGCGGGCGATGAAAACGCCGATACCCTCAAACAGACGCAAGCCGAAATCGACCAACTGACGCGGCGCGGCAAGCTTCTGAGCGCGGCCAGCCTGCCGCTCTCCAAGCAGGCGGTCCTCCTCGACCTTTACGTCGGCAGCCTCACTCGCTGGCGTGACGCGGTCCGCCAGCAATTCAACGACGCGCTGCGCGGTCTGATCATTCGCGCGGCCGCGTTCGCCCTGATCCTGGTCGCGATCTTTGTCGCTGCCGCGCTCTGGCGCCGCCTCACTTTCAGGTACGTCCAGGATCCGCAGCGCCGCGCCCAGTTGCTCCAGTTGCGCCGCCTGCTCGTGATTGTCGCGATTGCGCTGCTAACCCTGCTCGCCTTCGCCAGTCAGCTCGGCGCCCTCGCCACCGTGATGGGCCTCGCCGCGGCGGGCATCGCCCTCGCCCTGCAGAACGTCATCCTCTCGATGGCGGGATATTTCTACTTGAGCGGCCGCTTCGGGCTGCGCGTTGGCGACCGCGTCCAAATCGCCGGCATTACCGGCGACGTGCTCGAGAGTGGTTTCTTCAAGCTCACGCTGATGGAACTCGCGGGCGACGACAGCGGACGTGAACCGACCGGCCGCGCCGTCATTTTTCCCAACTCCGTGGTCTTTCAGCCCAACAGCAACTTTTATCGCCAGCTTCCCGGCACCACCTTCGCATGGCAGGAACTGCGGCTTTCACTCGCCCCCGACTGTGACTATCGGGTTGCGGAACAGCGGCTCACCGAAGTGGTGAACGATGTCTTTGCGCGCGATCGTGATCGCATCCAGAGCGAATATCGGCTCGCCGAAAAGGAGCTGGCGATTCGGATCGATACGCCGCGGCCCAATGCCCGGCTGTACCTTGGCTCAAACGGACTGGAAATCGTTATTCGCTATCCGGCGCGACTCACTGGCGCTGTGCGCACCGCCGATGAAATCACGCGCCGTCTGCTCGACACGATCAAGCGTGAGCCCGGCCTGCGCATCGCCACCGCCGGCATTCCGACGATTCAGAACGATCTCGCGCCGCCCGTCGAACCCGTGGCGGATGCTGCCGCGAAGAGCTGAATCGGGCCGCCCGCCTTGGCCGCCCTGACCGGCCAGTCGCGGCAGCATTGGCCGTCGCTATCGTCTCAATCCGTCATCCGCACGAAGACGCTCTCGAAGACCGCGAGTGCAGGGCGATCGTAGAGCACGAACTCGACGCGCTCGAGGGACGTCGCGCCGCGCAGGTGCTCGCGCACCTCGACGAGCATCACCTCGGCGCATCGAGCGAGCGGAAAGCCGGCGATACCCGTGCCGATCGCGGGAAAAGCGATCGTGCGCAACCCGTTCTCTTTGGCGCGCAGCAGTGAATTGCGAGTGCTCTCACGCAAGCTTTGCTCGGTAGTGCGCCCGCCGAGCTGCATACTGGCCGCGTGAATCACATGCTTCGCCGGCAAGCGGCCCGCGCCCGTGATCGCCGCTTCGCCGATCGGCACCGATCCGACCGCGTCGCACTCCTGCTGAATCGTCGGACCGCCTTTGCTCCGAATCGCGCCCGCGACACCGCCGCCGAGGATCAGATCGTTGTTGGCGGCGTTAACGATCGCGTCGACGTTAGCCGCGGTCAGGTCGCCCTGCCGGATCGTCACGCACGCACGCCAGTCGAAATTCACGGTTGCGATGAATCCTCCGTCGCGAGCAGCTCAAAGACCGGGTAGCGGTTGGCGAACTCTGCGAAGCTTTGCGCGGGAGAACCTGCTGGCAGGGGGAAATATCTTTGCACGGTGAGCTTGAAGCTATCGAGATAGCGCTCGAGAATTTCCGGCTTCTCATCGTCGGGCAGGGCGCGGATAGTGAATTTCCGCAGCGCCCAGCCCTTTTTCAGCGCAACTTTACCGCCGGCCTCAGCATTGCGCACCCACTGCGAACGCCCGCGCGGGCAGACCAGAAAGCGCCGCTGATCAATCACGAGCAGGTCGATCGGCGCCGAGTAGAGACGACCGCTTTTGCGTCCGCGGACTTGCAGCAGATAGTTGTGCGGCAGAGCGAGACCCAGCCCGACCATCGCGCCGAACAAGCGATTGAAGCCGCGCTCGAACAAGCTCGGCCGCGCGAAGACCCGGTCAACGCTTGTCGTCATGGATCGATCAGCACCCCGGGATTGAGGATCGCGTTGGGATCGAGCGCGCGCTTGGCAGCGCGCAGCGCCGTCGCGAAGAGCTCGGGACGCTGGCGGTCGTACCAGGGCCTATGGTCGCGCCCCACCGAATGATGATGAGTGATCGTGCCGCCGAAGCTGATCAAACTGTCTGACACGGCCTGCTTGATTTCGTCCCACTGCTCGAGTTCCGAGCCGCGTTTGCCGGGCGCAAGAATCGTGTAATAGGGGGCCGGGCCGTCGGGGTATGCGTGGGTAAAGCGCACCGAGACCGTGCCCGCGCCGCAGACCCGCGTGACCGCGTCGCGCGCGCGCTCCATCATGCGAGTGTGAAAATCCTCGAAGCGATCCCAGGTGATCGCGGTCTCGAAGGTTTCGGAAACCATGCCCATCGCGACGACGGCGTCGCGCAGATACGGCGCTTTGAGAAAGGCGTTGCGCCAGGCGCCGGCTGCGCCTTCGTGCGTAGCCGCGGCATCGGTGCGAGTTGCGGTGGCAGCCTCAGGAATCCGGCCGCCGAAATCCGCGCAGCATTCGAGTGCGCGCTTCATCCAGGGCTCGAGCGGATGATCGGCGGACTCGAAAGCCAGCACCAGCACCGCGGCCTCGCCCTGATTCGCACCCGCGTTTGCCGCCTCGCCGGGATCGAGCAGCCGGCAATTTGCGGGATAAAGCCCGGACTGTGAGATCGCGCGCACGGCTTTCGCGCCGGTGAGAAAATCCGGAAACGTAATCGACGCGCCCGCGCGAAACGTCGGGCGATCCTGCAGGCGCATCCAGGCCTCCGTGATGATGCCGAGTATGCCTTCCGATCCGATCAACATCCGGTCGGGACTGGGTCCGGCGCCGGAGCCGGGCAGGCGGCGCGATTTGAGCAGGCCCGCCGGGGTGACGGCGCGGATCGCTTCGACGAAGTCGTCGATATGCGTATACAAGGTGGCGTAGTGGCCGCCCGAGCGCGTCGCGATCCAGCCGCCGAGGGAAGAGAACTCGAAGGATTGAGGATAGTGGCGCAACGTCAGGCCGTGCGGGCGCAACTGATCCTCGAGCGCCGGGCCGAAGACGCCGCCCTGGATACGCGCGGCGCGCGACGCGCGATCGACTTCAAGCACGCGATCGAGCCTGCCCAGATCGATCGAGATGGCGCCGCGATAGTCGCCGCGGCTGGGCGGTTCGACGCCGCCGGTCACGCTCGAGCCGCCGCCATACGGCGACGCGGCAACGCGCGCCGAGTCGCACCACGTCAGGAGATTGACGATGTCGCTTTCGTCGCGCGGATAAGCGATAAAATCGAATGGATTGGGATAGTCGCGCCGAAACGCCCTCACGATGTCGCGATAGCTGCGGCCGTAGCTGTGTTCGGCGCGGGCGTGCGGCTCGACAGAACAAAGCGCCGCGAGCGTATCGGGCGGCTTGACGCGCGGCGCGCGCAACTGGAGTTCGGCGGCGGTTGGCGCGGGCGTAATCTTCAGTTCCGCGAGGCCGAAGCGCTCGGCCATCCGCTTGGCCATTTGCTGCTGCTGTTCGGCATTGGGGCCCTGATCCTCGTAGCCCCAGCCGTAAAACTTGCGCTTGCGTTCCGCCATGCGATCAACTCCTCGGGCCGAACTGTGATGAAGCCGATTTTGCTCCGCCGCGGCGGGCGTCGGCAAGCCGGGCGAACCCGCATCGAGTTACGCGCAGACTTGATGACCTGAAGCTCAGACAATTCGCGCGAGGCCGGCTTCGAGCTCGCGCAGATTGCCCGACGGCAGCAACAGATCCACCGCTTTGCGGTACGAGTCGATCGCGCTGTCGCCGGTGCCCCAGCGTTCCGGCGCTTCGGGATTAAGCCAGATCGTCGAGCGACAACGGCCTGCAATATCGCGCAGGAGGTCCGTGCGCGCCGCGCGCCGGTTGTTGCGGCCGTCGCCCATGATCACCAGCACGGTCGCGCTGGTCAGCAAAGCTCCATGATGGTCGCGTAACTCGGCAAAGACCCGCCCGAAGTCCGAGCGCGCGTACAGATCGAGCGCCGGAGTCATCACCAGATGACCTCGCTCGAAATCCGCGGTGGCTAGGTGGTCGATGAAAACGAAAGCCCGCATCCGGCGAAAACATTGGCGCGCGCCGGCGATCAGCTCGAGCATCAGGGTGGAGGCATAATGCACCGAGCCGGAAACGTCCGCGAGGATCAGCAGGTCGATGTGCCGCGGCCGCCGTGCGCGAAAGCGTAAATCGATCAGCGCGCCGCCGCGCTGGGTCGCCGCGCGAATCGTCCGGCGAAAATCCAGCCGGCCGCGCCGCGCGAAACGCATCCGCCGGCCGAGGCTCACGCGCAGCCGCCGCTGGAGGATCGCCAGAATTTCGCGGGCCGTGGCGTATTCCAAATCCGAGTAGCGCGCGAAGGGTGTGCGCTCCAACGTCCTCAGACCGGCGTGACGCGAGGCTTCACCATCGTGCGTATCGGATGAAGCCGCGGCATGCGACTGCTCCCTGCGTTCATGACTCGCTGCGGATTCGCCCTCGCGGCCGTGATCGGATCGCTCTTCGGAATCTCGCATCGCGCCGTCCGACGCCTTGCCGTCGTGACGGGACGGACTCGGCTTGCCGGATTGCGTGAGTGGCGGCTCGTGGCTGGTATTCGGCTTCACTGAGGTCGCACCCTCTGCGCGACCGCCGCCACTCCCAGTAACCCCGGTCTTCGCGCCACGGCTGTTGAGGGGTGAGCCTGGCCGTTGCCCCGACGCCTCGAAATAGCCGGCGAACAAACTTTCAAACGATAGATTGTCGGCTTCGTCCTTAATCAGGGACGCGCGCAGCGCTTCGCGCAAGCGCACGCGCGCCAACCCGGCTGCGGCGACCGCATGCATCGCATCGAGCGACTCCGCGACCGAGATCCGCACGCCGTCCGCCCGCAACGCGGCGATAAATTCGAGAAGCCGATCGCCGAGCGGTTGGCTCATCGGCGCTGTGGGTTAGCGGGCGCGGCCGAGGATCGCAGTAAGCTTACTCTCGGCGCGAGTACGGTCGTCTTCGTGTTTGAGCAGCAGGCCAAGGGTCGAGCGGATCGCCGGCAAGTCGAGTTCGCTGATTCCCAGGCGGACGAGCGCGCGGGTCCAATCCAGGGTCTCGGCGATCGACGGCGCCTTTTTCAAGTCAAGCTTACGCAGCGCGTTGACGAAGCGTGCGACGGCGAGCGCGCTCTGCTCGGGAAGGTCGGGGACTTTAAGCCGGATGATCTCGCGTTCCTGCTCGATTCCCGGGAAATCGATAAAGAGATGCAGGCAGCGGCGGCACAAGGCCTCGGACAGTTCGCGCGCGCGATTAGAAGTCAGCACGACGACCGGGCGCTCGTGCGCCCGCAAGGTCCCGAGCTCCGGGATACTGACCTGGAAATCCGAAAGCGCTTCGAGCAGAAAAGCCTCGAATTCCTCGTCGGCCTTGTCGATCTCGTCGATCAGCAGCACGACCCGGCGCGGCGCGAGGATCGCCTTCAGCAGCGGCCGCTCCAGCAGATAATCGCGCGAAAAGAGCTGATCCGACAGGGCCTCCCAGCGCAGCCCTTCGTGCTCGCCGGCCTGCAATCGCAGTAACTGCTTCTGGTAATTCCATTCGTAGAGCGCGTGCGCCTCGTCGAGTCCTTCATAACACTGCAGGCGAATCAGTTCGGTCTCGAGCATCGCGGCGACCACCTTGGCCACCTCGGTCTTGCCGGCGCCGGCGGGACCCTCGATCAGCAGCGGCTGTTCGAGCGCCAGCGCAAGGAAAATTGCCGTCGCGGCGCGCTCGTTCGTGATGTAGCGCGCGCGCCGCAGCCCTTCATTGACGAACTCCGCGGTGATCTCCACCCAGTCGAGGATCGTCGGGACTCCCGTCGCAGTCAATTGACGATGGGACAGCGGATCAACCGTGCCAGCCGCGTGAATTGCGTCGCATATGCTCGCTTCGTGCAAGCGCCGCGATTGATGTAGGCCGGATGGTACATCGGATAGAGCTTGAGCCCGCGGGCGAGAATCAATTGCGGCCGTCGCGGATTGAACGGGACGTCGCGTCCGGCCAGCTCGCGCCACGCAATCCGTCCGAGACAGGCGACCACGGTTGGGCGCACAATGGCGAGCTCCGCTTCGAGATGGCTCCGGCAATTGGCGATTTCTCTGCTATCGGGATCGCGATTGCGTCCGCGTCCGTCGCGCGGATTGCAGCGCACCAGATTTGTGATGAAGACGCCGTCCAGACGGGCGCGGCGCACCATACTGCGGAGCAGGTCGCCCGAGCGATCGCCGCTGAACGGGAGTCCAGTGCGATCGCCGCCGAAACGTCCCGGCGCCAGCCCGACAAAGGCTACTGTTGCCGGCGCCGCGCCTGCGCCCGGCACCACGCGCGAACGCGAGCGCACCAACGCCGGACAGCGCATGCAACTGCGCTGCATTTCTTGCAAGGCGCTCAATGTCGTCGCGTCTGCGGGGCGGGGACTTAATCCCACATCAGGCCGCCATCGACATTGAAGGATTGTCCGGTGATGTTGTCTGCCTCGCCCGAGGCGAGAAAGCACGCCATGTTGGCGATGTCGTCCGGCGAATTCGAGCGGCCCAGCGGAATTTGCGCGTCCATCCGGCGCTGCGCCTCCTCTGCCGTCATGCCGCGCTTGCTGACGATCTCGTTTTGAATCGTCTCGTACATGTGCGTGCGCGTTGCGCCCGGGCAGATCGAATTGACATTGATATTATGCCGCGCGAGTTGCGACGCACCGACCCTTGTCATCGCAATTACCGCGCCCTTCGTGCCGGCGTAGGCGATGTTGGAAGTGCCGCGAAAACCTTTGCCGGCGATCGAGGCGATGTTCACGATCTTGCCCGAGCGTTGCTTGACCATCTCGCGCGCCGTCCGCTGCATGCAGAAGAAGAGCCCGCGCGCGTTGATCGAATGCATCCAATCCCAGTCGGCCTCGGTGACGTCGAAAAATCCGAGGCTTTTGGTGACGCCGGCGTTGTTGACCAGAATATCGACGCGGCCGAATTGCGCGATCGTCTTGTCCACCAGCGCGTTGATCTCCGCGACGCTGCTCATATCCGTCATCACGAGGATGCCGCGGCGGCCGATCGCCTCGAAGGTTTCGTGCGCGCTCGCTTCATCGATCTCCGCCACCGCGACTTGCGCGCCTTCGCGCGCGAAACGCCGCGCGATTGCGCCGCCCATCCCGCGTCCTGCTCCGGTAACGATCGCAACCTTATTCTCGAGTCTCATCGGCGCGCCTCCTGCCTTGGAATTGTCTCAAGCGTTAAGTAGCAGCCGGCGGGAAAAATGCAATTTGCGGCGATCGGCGGTCGCTCCGCGCCGCATGTTAGACTGGCACGCTTGCAAATGGATCATAGCAGCGCGAATCGGAACACCGACCCGGAATTGTCCGCCGCTCAGTTGCGGGCGCGCGTAATGATTGTCGGCAGCGCCGGCCCCGTCGAGCAGCTCACTTACTGCGTACCCCCGGCGTTGGCTGAGCGTCTGACTGCCGGCAGTCGTGTGCTCGTGCCGTTACGCTCCCGACGCGTCACCGCGATCGTGCTCGAAGTTGGCGAAAAGCTCGACGCGGGCGGCGTCGCGCCACGGGCCGTACTCGAACTGCTCGACGCGCGGCCGCTGTTCGATCGTCCGCATCTCGAACTGATCAACTTCATGGCGACCTACTATATGGCGCCGCTTGCTGAGGCGTATCGCAGCGTGATGCCGGCGACGGCTCGGGTGGAATCCCACCGGCGCTTTCACGTTGCCGCTGAACCTTCGCCGCTCGCTGCTGCGACTTTCAGTGCACTCGAACGCGCGATACTCGCCGCGTTGGCGAAGCGCGGGATGACGGCGCGCCAGCTCCGTCGGCTCGGTCAGGAGGAGTCGGTCGAAGCTGCCCTGAACCGGTTGCTCGCAGACGGCTATGCCGAGCCGCGTAACGGCGCCCGCGGCCGCCATCGCGACACGCAACACCAATCGGTGCGGCTCGTCGGCGACGCGGGCGGAGTTCTGCGCGGAGTCAAGCAGCGCGCGATCGTCGAACGGCTGGCGGCTGCCGGCGCAGCAGGCCTGCCGCTCGAAGAGCTTGCCGGCGCGATTGTCAACGCCCGATTGGTTTTGCGCGGCCTGATCGCGCGCGGCGTCGCCGAACTGGTTCCCTCCGACGCTCATGGCGTTCGCGACACCGTCGCCGCCGCGGCGCCGTCGCCCTACGAAGCGACCTGGGAACAGACGGCCGTGATCACCGAGATCGTTCCAGCGATCCGCGAGCGGCGCTTCGAGACTTTTCTGCTGTGGGGTATCACCGGCAGCGGCAAGACGGAGGTTTACGTGCGGCTCGCCGCCGAGGCTTTGGCGGCCGGACGCCAAGTGATCGTGCTCGTGCCGGAAATCGCGCTGGCGGATCAGGTCGTACAGGCGTTTCGCCAACGCTTCGGCGCGCTCGCCGCCGTCCTCCATAGCGCCCAAAATGTCGTCGAACGATGGGCGGGTTGGATGGCCGCGCTAAGCGGCGCGACCCGCGTGATCATCGGTCCGCGCTCCGCCATCTTCGCGCCGCTGCACGACGCCGGCCTGATCGTTGTCGATGAAGAACACGATCCGGCCTACAAGCAGGAAGAGGGTATCCGCTATCACGCCCGCGACCTCGCGGTGAAGCTGGGGCGGCTGAGCGGATGCCCGGTGGTGCTCGGCTCGGCGACGCCCTCGGCGGAGTCGTACGCTAACGCGCGGCGCGGCCGCTACAAGATGACGCGGCTGACGGCGCGAGTCTCCGGGCGGGAGTTGGCCGCCGTCGAGCTGCTCGATTTGCGGCAAAATCCACCCGCGCCCGACGCTCGCAATGGAGCCGATCTCGAGTCCGCCGAGGCTCCGCCGGTCCCGCTGTCGCCGGTGCTGATCGACGCCCTGCGTGGCAACCTCGCTGCCGGCGGACAGAGCATCGTCTTCCTCAACCGGCGCGGCTATCACAATTTCCTGCAGTGCCATCTGTGCGGCAACGTGATCGCGTGCGCCAACTGCAGCGTGAGCATGACGTTTCATCTGCGCGATCGCACCGTACGATGCCATTACTGCGGCGCGCACGCGCCCGCGCCCGAGAAGTGTCCAGCCTGCGACGGCCTCGGCCTCGAGGGCCAAGGTTTTGGCACCGAACGACTGACTCAGGCGATCGCCGACCTGCTGCCCGCCGCGCGCATCGAGCGGCTGGACAGCGACACCAGCGGGCGCAGTGGCGCGCGCGGCGCGATCGTCGAAGCACTCCGGCGCGGCGCAATCGATGTCGTCGTCGGCACGCAGATGATCACCAAAGGTTTCGATTTTCCGGGCGTAACCCTGGTCGGCGTGGTGCTGGCGGATCTGACTTTGAACCTGCCGGATTTTCGCTCGGCCGAGCGCACCTTTCAGCTCCTGACCCAGGTCGCGGGACGCGCCGGTCGCGGCGACAAACCCGGCCGCGTCCTGATCCAGACCTACGCTCCCCATCACTACAGCGTGCGCGCGGCGCGCGATCAGGACTACGCGCGCTTCATGCGGCGCGAGCTCGATTTACGCAACGAACTTGGCTATCCGCCGTTCGGACGGATGGCGCTGGTGCGAATCGAAGGCCCGGCTGCTGCGGCGGTCAGCGCGATCGCGAGCCGGGTCGCGGCGCTTCTCGGCCGCGCCGTGGCCCCGGACTCGATGCGGATACTGGGGCCCGCGCCTGCCCCGATCGAGCGCATCAAGCAGCGCTTCCGCTGGCAGGTCGTGGTGAAATCTCCCCGGCTCGATCAGTTGCGCCGTGCATTGGCGGCGATGCGTACCGAAGTCGACGCCGCAGCCGAGCGCGCCGGCGTCCGCGTCGCGATCGATCTCGATCCGGTGAACATGATGTAGGCAGACGCGCGAGCCCGAACAGCTCTTGAAAAACGCCGACGCCGGGAGATGAAGTTAGAGGTCAGCGGCAACGTCTAAATAGTGAGAAGATTTGCCCAGCCAGGATCGGGGACGGCAACCACGATGCGCTCCGCGCGCGAACCAGCCGGGCGAAACGGTGCAGAGCGACGAATAAGACGGCATTAATTCTGAGGGCAGTATTGATCGCGACGTTGGCCGCTGGCGTCGCCGGATGCTTCTCGGCGGGCGCCTGGCCGCAGCCTTACGGCAACGTTTACGATTACACCTATGGAGAGCAACAGTACGTTGGTGATCCGTTCTGGTATGGCTTTCCGGATGGCGGTTATTATCCATATTACCCATATGTTGCTTATGGTGACGGCGATCACGATTGTGACGAAGGCTTCTGCGGTCCTCGCGGTCACCGCGGATGGGAAACATCGGCTACGAGCCGCGCGGAAGCCATCCGTGCGCCTCTAGCGAGTGCTGAGCGGGGGTCGTTCTCGATGCACGGATCCGAATCCGGTGGCGGCCATGGAGGCGGCCGGCGCTGATCGCAACGTTGTAATTCGACCCGCACCAGCGGCTCCACGCCAACCATCCGAATGTTAAAGGAGGTAGCAAACGATGAAAACGCTGATCGCCAGTTTGATCGCTCTCACCTTGATGCTGAGCGTCCCACTTTTCGCTTGGGCGGGGTCGTCCAGCGATTCCAATACGGTGAGGCCGAATACGCCCCAGGCCGCTCGCATGATTGCGACGCTTGAGCGGGCCGAGCACCTTGATCGCTTAAACGCAGCGTCATACACCGGCGAAGACAGCGACGAAGGCGTCGCCTACTACCAGAAGGCGGAGCAGGTCCACGCTCTCCTTAAGAAACTGCAAAGCGGTGAGACGGTATCCGAGGACGACGTGCGCAGCGCCTTGGATAATCATGACGCCGTCCGATTCGGAGGCTGATCGAGACCCTTTTCGCACACTCACGCCAAGGACGCTGTTCCGCCAAACGTGCGCCGACTGGCTCGCCATCCGTCGCGCCGAACCACGAAGAATTTTGCGCGTCTGCCCCGGATACTGTTAGCATCCGGCGCGGGCCGCGAGGCCGTGGAGACCCGAGTTGGCGATCGAACTTCCTGAACCAAGCGCAACTGTCGACCTGGCGATGAGCGATGGGGCGATTATCCGCCTGCGCCGTCACGGCAATCCTGCCGGCCCGCGTCTAGCCTTAAGCCATGGCAACGGACTCGCGATCGACGGCTATTACCCGTTCTGGAGCCTGCTTCGGGATCACTACGATCTGATCCTTTTCGACTTTCGCAATCACGGACAGAATCCGCGCCACACTTTCGAGAATCATAACTGGAATCAATTTGTTCGCGACCTCGAACAGATCTATTCCGCGAGCCAGGAGCGCTTCGGCGCGAGGCGCACGACCGGCGTTTTCCACTCACTCGCCGCCATCGCCGCCACGATGCAGGCGCAACGGTTCGGCCCGCGCTGGGATCCGCTGGTGCTCTTTGACCCTCCCTACTATCCACCCGAGAGCCATCGACTGCGTTCGGTTCAGTTTATGAACGAGGAGGAGATCGCCGATCGCGCTGAAAAACGCACCCCCGGTTATGCCGATCCGATGGAGCTCGCGGCCAGCTTCGCGCGCCGCCTGACGCGCTGGAAGCCCGAGGCGTATGAACTGATGGCGCGTGCGACGTTGCGCTGGGATGATCGCGCCAATCAATGGCTGTTGGCCTGCCCGCGCGAGTTCGAGGCCAAAGTCTTTCGCACCAATCGCGACACGACGGTGTGGACCGGGCTCGCTCAGATGCCTGTTGCGGTGAAGCTCATCTGCGGCGACCCGGACGTCGCGGACTCGATGCCGCCGGCGCGGCTGGGCCAGGCGGTCGCCGCGGAGTCGGGCGTCGCGTATGAAGCGATCGCCGAAACCACCCATTTCCTCCAGATCGAAAAGCCGCACGAGTGCATCCACGCGATGGAGACTTTTCTCCGCGCACAGGGCGTCGTCGGCTGAATCCATAAGCGCGTGGCGAGCCGTCCGGTAATCGAAGTCGCGGGACTGCGCGTTGAGCGCGACGCGCTGATCCTCGACGGGCTCGACTGGACCGTCCGCCGCGGCGAGCATTGGGTTATCCTGGGCGCCAACGGCTCGGGCAAAACCTCGTTGCTCAGCACTCTTACCGGCTATATGCCGCTTACCGCCGGCTCGATCGCGGTGCTCGGCGAGACCTACGGCCGCAGCGATTGGCGCGAACTGCGCAAGCGCGTCGGCATCGTCAGTACGAGCGTCCACCAGCTCATGGTCGGGCATGAGAATACGCTCGAGACGATCATCAGCGGCCGCCACGCGATGATCGGAATGTGGGGCGAGATCGCCACCGCCGAGCGCGCGCAAGCGGAAAAGATCCTGCGCCAGATCGAGGCTGTCGCGATCCGCGAGCGGCCCTGGCGCGTGCTCTCGCAAGGCGAGCGGCAGCGCGTCCTGATTGGTCGCGCCCTGATGGCGCGGCCGCAACTGCTGATTCTGGACGAGCCGTGCGCCGGCCTCGATCCGGCAGCGCGCGAGCATTTTGTGCAATTCATCGAACGGCTGGCGCAGCGCCGCGGCGCGCCAACCCTGATTCTGGTGACCCATCACGTCGAGGAGATCATGCCTGCCTTCTCGCACGTGCTGGTGCTTAAGGGCGGGCGCGTGCTGGCGAGTGGCGTCAAAAGCGCGGTGCTGACTTCAAAGACCTTGTCGCGCGCCTTTGCAGCCTCCGTCAGATTACGTCGCAATCGCGGCCGCTACGCGCTCGCGGTCAGCCCAAGCGCTGCCGTGGTGATCTGATTTCGGTCCTTTGGTAATTTGAATCACCTCGATGGCATTGCTCAAAATCCGTAAGTTCCCCGACCCCGCCTTGAAGATCGCCGCAGACGCGGTCGAGAATATCGACGGTGGCGTTAACGGCTTCGTTGAGAGCCTGGTGCAAACGATGTATGCCGCGCCCGGGGTCGGCCTGGCGGCGACTCAGGTCGGCGATTCGCGGCGCATCGTCGTGCTCGATACCGACCACGAGCACTTGGGCAAGCATCTGCTTAAACTGATCAATCCGGAAATCGTCGAGCGCGACGGCTCGATCATGTGGGAGGAGGGCTGCCTCTCAGTGGTCGATTACACCGCCGAGGTCAAGCGCGCCGCGCGCGTGCTCGTCCGCGCCTGGACGCCCGATCAGAAGCAGATCGAAATCGAGGCCGACGAGTTGCTCGCGGTCGCGCTGCAGCACGAAATCGATCATCTCGACGGCACGCTCTTCATCGATCGCATCAGCCGCATCAAACGCGACCTCTACCGGCGCAAACGAGCTAAACTGATTAAGGAAGGCCGGGCGGATGAAAAATCCAGCAAGCCCTCCCGCGCCCTCATCTGACGCGCCCGGATCGGCGGACTCTGCGAGGTTCGGCCGAACCGGCGCGCCACCTCTACGCATAATCTTCATGGGAACGCCCGCGCTGGCGGCTCGGATCCTCGAACGCCTGGTCGCAGAGCGAGGTTCGGAGTTCGCGGTCGTCGGCGTCGTGACCAGACCGGATCAGCCGCGCAAGCGCGGCCTCAAGCTCGAACCGTCCGAAGTCGCCGCGGTCGCGGCCCGTCACGCGCTGGCGACACTCAAGCCGGCGAAAATTCGCACCGCGGAATTTCTGGCTCAGATCGAGGCCTTCGCGCCGGACTTGCTGGTCGTCGCGGCCTACGGCCGCATTTTGCCCAATGCCATTCTCGCCGCGCCCCGCCTGCTTCCGCTCAACGTCCACGCTTCGATCCTGCCGCGTCATCGCGGCGCCGCGCCGATCGAAGGCGCGATCCTGGCCGGCGACCGCGAAAGCGGCGTGACCATCATGCGCATCACCGAGCAGATGGACGCCGGCCCAATCTTGCTCCAACGCTCGCTCGAACTGGCGGCGGACGAGACGCAGGGCAGCCTCAAGGCGAAGCTCGCAGAATTGGGCGCCGATGCTTTGATCGAGGCTCTCGGGCGGATTCGTCGCGGCGAATTGATCGAAACCCCGCAGGACGAAACGCTCGCTACTTATACCCATCCAGTGACCAAGAATGACGCGCAGATCGATTGGCGCGCGGACGCGCATCGCATCGAGCGGATGGTGCGGGCTTACGATCCATGGCCAACCGCCCGCACGATGTTCGATAACGAAGAGCTGCTCTTATGGAAGACCGCGCTCGCTCCTGAGGGCATTTACGCGGAGGCAACCGCGAATCCTGGCACCCTGATGGAGCTTAAGCCTATTCCCATCGTGCGATGCGGCGCCGATGCACTGAGGCTGCTCGAAGTACAAGCGCCCGGACGGCGACGGATGAGTGCAGCGGAATTTTTTCGCGGTCGCCGCGCCAAAATCGGAATGAGTCTGGGAATGAGCTCAGAAAATTGAGCAAGCCCCTCGATGGACGGCAGCGGGCGAAGCCGCCGTCCGGGCCCGTCCGCGAGGAGCCCGCCGGATTGCAAGCCCGCCGGATCGCGCTCGAAATTTTATTACGAGTCGAGGTCGATCACGCGTTTGCCGACGTTTTGCTCGGCCATCGGCTCGCCGAACTTAACCGTCCCGCCGATCGCGGCCTCGCAACCCAACTCGTGCTGGGGACGCTCGCGTGGCAGCGGCGGCTCGACTACGAACTCGCCCGATTGTCATCGCGCAAGCTCACCGAACTCGACCCGCGCGTCCGCGCGATCCTGCGGATGGGCCTTCATCAGTTGCGCCAGCTCACGCGAATACCAGCTCACGCCGCCGTTGATACTGCTGTGCGTCTCGCCGGCGAGACGCGTCGCCGCAACGGCGCTCGCGGCTTCGTCAATGCGATCCTGCGCGCCGCAGCCCGCAGTCCCGCCCCGATGCCCGATCGCGCGCGCGACGAGATGGGTTACCTCGCCGTCACGCACTCGCATCCACGATGGCTGGTCAAGAAATTCGTCGATTGGTTCGGCGTCGCAGAGGCCGAGACGATCATGGCGGCGAACAATCTCACCGCGCCGAATGTGCTCCGGCTCAATCTTCGCCGCGGTGCCGCAGATGAGTTGGCCGCACGGCTCGGCCGCGACGCGATAGTTATCTCCCGCGGCGGTCTATTCCCCGAAACGCTGATCGTTGATCGCACCGCATCGGTCGACTGCGACTCGTTCCGTGCGGGACTCTTCGCGCAGCAGGCGGAGGCCTCGCAGCTCGTCGCCCGGTTGCTCGCGCCGCCGCCAGGCGCGATTGTGATTGACTGCGCGGCGGCGCCCGGCGGTAAAAGCACGCATCTTGCCGAGCTGGTCGGACCGGATGGGCGGGTCGTCGCGCTCGATCTCAATCTGGCCGGCCTGAAGCAGACGCGCGGTATCGCGGCGCGCTTGCAGCACGACCACGTCCACGTCGCTCGATGCGACTCATCCCAATCGCTGCCCATTCGTCAGCGATCAGTGAGCTACGTTTTACTCGACGCCCCGTGCACCGGCCTTGGAACCCTGCGCGAGCATCCTGAGATTCGCTGGCGGCTGGCGCCGCACGACTTCACGCGGATGGCGCATCTCCAGCGCGCGATGCTCGAGCAGGCCGCAACGCTGCTCACTCCCAACGGCATCCTGGTCTATGCCGTCTGCAGCCTCGCGCCTGAGGAGGGCGCAGGCGTGGTCAATGATTTTCTCGCGCAGCATTCGGAGTTCGTGATCGATCGTCCAAGCGCGTCGCCGCTGTCGGAGTTAATTGATGCAAATGGCTTTTTGCGCACCCGCCCCGACCGCGCCGCGCGTGACGCCTTCTTCGCCGCGCGACTAAGACGGTTAGCGTAGTGCCGGGGTGCGTAGTGGCGAGGCGAAAGACCACGCGATAACTTAAAGCAGTGACACGGGTCTGCAAAATCGCTCCCTCGATCCTCTCGGCCGACTTCGCAGCGTTGGGCGAGGACATCCGGCGGGTCGAGGCCGCCGGCGCCGATCTAATCCATTTCGACGTGATGGACGGCCACTTCGTGCCCAATCTTTCGATCGGTATCCCGGTCTTGCAGGCGGTCCGCCGTATTACCAGGTTGCCGCTGGACGCCCACCTGATGATCGAGGAGCCCGAGCGCTATCTGGAGCCCTTCGTCAAAGCCGGCGCGGATTCGCTCTCGGTGCACGCCGAGGTCTGCGCTGATTTGCCCGCGATCGCCGAGCGTATGCATTCCCTCGGTATCCGCGCTGCGGTTGCGATCAACCCCGAGACCGCACCCGACCGCATTATCGCCGCGGCCGCGCATCTCGATATGATCCTCGTGATGAGCGTGCATCCGGGGTTCGGCGGCCAAGGCTTCATCGCGGAGAGTCTCGATAAGCTGCGTCACATTCGGGCCGAGCTTGACCGCCGCGGGCTGGAGGTTGATCTGGAAGTTGACGGCGGCATCAAGGCGGAGAACATCGCGACAGTGGCGGCGGCCGGCGCCAACGTTTTCGTCTCCGGCTCCGGCATCTTCGGCCAGCCCGATTACGCCGAGGTGATCGCGCGGATGCGTCGCGCGACGGCCTCCGCCGGTTAGCCTAAGCCGCTCGCCAATCCCGCGCGCTCAACTCGCGTTACCGACGGGGCGATGGTATAACCGATGCCCTGCGCGTCGGTCACGGTTGCGGACATCGGTTTCGGGGTGTAGCTCAGACTGGCAGAGCGCTGCGTTCGGGACGCAGAAGTCGCTGGTTCAAATCCAGTCACCCCGACCATCCGACCTGGGCGCGCCTTCGGGGGGAAGCTAATTCTCGTCGCGCTGATAATCCTGGCATACCTGTGCGGCTCGATTCCGGTCGGCGTGATTGTCGGCAAGGCGTTCGGCTTCGATCCGCGCACGGTTGGTTCGAAAAATATCGGGATGACCAACGTGGCGCGCGCCGGCGGAAAAATTCCCGCCGCATTGACCTTCGCGGGAGACCTCCTTAAGGGGCTGATTCCGGTGCTAATCGCGCAGCGCTTCGAGCCGGCGCCATCGCACTTGAGGCTGGTCGCGCTTGCAGCATTCGTCGGGGCGATCGCATCGGTCTTCCTGCGGCTTCGCGGCGGCCGCGGCGTGGCGACGGCGCTGGGCGTGTGGCTAGGCCTCGCGCCAATCGCGATCGCAATCGCGCTCGCGGTCTTTGTCGCGGTACTCGCCCTCAGCCGGATAATGTCTCTGGCGTCGCTCGGCGCGGCGATGTCGTTGCCCGCCGCAGTCGCCGTGACCCATTCACCGCGGCCGTACGTTTTACTCGCAATCGTAATGTCGGCGCTGGTAGTCTTGCGCCATCGGGAGAATATCCAACGCCTGATAAGCGGGACGGAACGCAAAATCGGCGCTGCATAGGGTCAGCGCGCTAATGTATATTCACTAGCCTAATGCCTGTTATTCGGACAAATGGGATGCGCTGGCGGTTAGCGTGCACTGCAAAGCCATTTGGCACCCCGCTTGCGTGGTCGGGCAGGACTCGACGCCGAGACGGGGCACTTGCGTGGACGGTTCAACTTCTGAGAAAGCTACTGAGGAGAAGCCGAAGCGGCGTCCAAATGGCGTCCTGCGGCCTCGGCAGAGGAGTCATATGAAGAAGGTTGAGGCGATTATAAAGCCATTCAAGCTCGACGAGGTTAAAGAGGCGCTATCTAGCGTGGGAATACAAGGTCTGACGGTCAGCGAGGTCAAGGGCTTCGGGCGTCAGAAGGGGCATACAGAACTCTACCGCGGCGCGGAATACGTCGTGGACTTCCTGCCCAAAGTGAAGCTCGAGATCATAGTTTCCGACGATATGGCCGCGCAGGTAGTCGAGACGATCGAGCGGGCAGCGCGCACTGGCCGCATCGGCGACGGCAAGATTTTCGTGATGCCGATGGAAGAGGTCGTCCGCATCCGCACCGGCGAGCGCGGTTCCAACGCACTCTGAGGCACAAATCCGTCAATCTAAGTTATCTTTCGCTACGTAGCCTTGAAGGCCTTTCTCAGCTCCGTCCAAGACCTCGATGGTGGCGCCTTCGTCATCGCTCGACAAGATTTTCACCGGCGTATTGTTGTCGATCTGCTTGGCGAGCATGCTTTCGCCCAGCCCGCCCAGGAATCCAGCGGCCCCGCC
This sequence comes from Candidatus Binataceae bacterium, assembly GCA_035308025.1. Classification (NCBI taxonomy): domain Bacteria; phylum Candidatus Binatota; class Binatia (SeqCode); order Binatales (SeqCode); family Binataceae (SeqCode); species Binataceae bacterium (SeqCode). The sequence continues at coordinate 4,939 of DATGHL010000044.1, read as the reverse complement.
TTGTGACTTCATCGACTTGACCTTGTCGAACTGCTGTTTGCTCGGGTAGACGTTGACGGTGGTCTCGCCATTGTGAGCGACCACCGAATGACTGCATCCGACAAGCATCAGTAAGGCGAGGCAGACCGCAGTCCTGAGTTTGATTCGAGCTTTTCGCATCCTCGACTTCTGTTTTTCTGATCGCTGACGGTCGCTGAACTCTAAACGGTCATTGGGGCACGACAAAATTGCTGCACCGGCACGCGCATGATACTTTGATCGCTTCTCCGAGGAAAAGCATAACTGACGGATAACACGCCCGGCCTCGCCGCTCTCTTCTGGGGGATTTGCGGGCGCACGGCTTACCGCAAGAAGGAGGAGTAGTTGTCCGAAGCTGCCGCAGCGCTACCGGCGACCAAGCGCCCGGTCACGATGGAAAAACTCGTGAACCTGTGCAAACGGCGCGGAATCGTCTTTCCCACCAGTGAGATCTATGGCGGCCTGGGCTCGACCTTCGATTATGGTCCGCTCGGCGTCGAGCTTAAACGCAATGTCCGTGAGGCCTGGTGGCGCGAGATGGTGCAGCGGCGCACTGATGTGATCGGTCTCGATAGCGCCATCTTGCAGCATCCGCGCACTTGGGAAGCTTCCGGTCATCTGCAGAACTTCACCGACCCGCTGGTCGACTGCAAGAGTTGCAAACAGCGCTTTCGCGCCGATCAGATCGCCGGACCGCGCTGTCCGGAGTGTGGCGGCGAGCTCACCGAGGCCCGTCAGTTCAACCTGATGTTCAAAACCTTCATGGGTCCGGTCGAAGACACTGCGAGCACGATCTATCTGCGCCCCGAGACCGCGCAGGGCATCTTCGCCAACTTCGCGAGCGTGATCGATACCCAACGGGTCAAATTGCCGTTCGGGATCGCGCAGACCGGAAAATCCTTTCGCAATGAAATCACCCCGGGTAATTTCATTTTCCGCACGCGCGAGTTCGAACAGATGGAGATGGAGTTTTTCGTCAAGCCGGAGCCGGACGAAGAGCAACGCTGGTTCGACTACTGGGTCGCCGCGCGCTTCGATTGGTACGTCAGGTACGGCGTCAAGCCCGATCACCTGCGACTGCGGCCCCACGCGCAGGATGAGTTGTCGCACTATTCGCGCGGCACCACCGACGTCGAGTTCCTCTATCCCTTCGGCTGGGGCGAACTCGAGGGCATCGCGCGGCGCGGCAGCTTCGATCTCGATCAACACGCGAAATTTAGCGGCAAGGACCTCACCTACTTCGACGAGGAGGCCAAAAGCCGCTACCGTCCGTGGGTGATTGAGCCGGCCGCCGGGCTCGATCGCGCGCTGCTCGCTTTCCTGCTCGACGCTTACGACGAAGACGTCGTCGAGCACGAGGAGCGCATCGTGCTGCGGCTTGATCCGCGGCTCGCGCCCGTGAAGGTCGCAGTCTATCCGTTGCTGCGCAAGGGCGGCCAGCCCGAGAAGGCGCAGGTGGTGCGCGAATCACTGCAACGATTTTTCACCGTCGGCTATGATCAGGCAGGTTCCATCGGGCGGCGCTACCGGCGGATGGACGAGGTCGGCACGCCGTATGGCGTGACGATCGATCATCAGACGATGGCCGACGACACCGTCACAGTGCGCGATCGCGACACCACCGCGCAGGAGCGCGTTGCGATCGCTGATTTGGCCGGGCTATTGCGCGAGCGCATCGGGGGCTGAACGAAGCGAGGCCGCCCGGCCGCGTCGCCGCGGGACCAACTAAATTATCCGAAGACTGCGGGAGAGATCTGCATCATGGCGCGAGTTCATCCGGAAATTTATTTCTTTGGCGGCAAGGTGGCGGAAGGCCGCGCGTCGATGCGCGACCTGCTCGGCGGCAAGGGCGCCAATCTCGCCGAGATGGCCTCGCTCAAACTGCCGGTGCCGCCCGGCTTCACCATCTCGACGCAGGTTTGCAACTACTTTTACGATCACAAGCACAAATATCCGAAGGGCCTCGAGGCGGGCGTCGCTCAAAGCGTAGTTCGGATCGAAAAAGCCCTGGACAAGAAATTCGGCAACCCGGCGAATCCGTTGCTGGTCTCGGTGCGGTCGGGGGCCCGAGTCTCGATGCCCGGAATGATGGATACGGTCCTCAATCTCGGGCTCAACGACGCCACGGTCGAGGGGCTCGCGGCGGCCAGCGGCAATCCGCGCTTCGCCTGGGATTCCTATAGGCGCTTCTGCCAGATGTACGGCGACGTCGTGCTCAAGCTCAAGCCGGAAAACCAGCTCGATCGCGATCCCTTCGAGGAGCTGATCGAGCAGAAAAAACACCGCCGCGGCGTCGCCGAGGACGTTCAGCTCTCCGTCGATGACCTCAAGGAACTGGTCGGCGAGTTTCGTGAGTTGATTCGCCGCCGCGTCGGCCGCGACCTGCCCCAGGATCCCAAGGAACAGCTCTGGGGCGCGATCGGCGCGGTCTTCGACTCGTGGCACAACGATCGCGCGATCGCCTATCGCAAATTCAACAATATCCCGGGCGACTGGGGCACCGCCGTCACCGTCCAGGCGATGGTCTTCGGCAACCTCGGCGACGACTGCGCCACCGGCGTCGCCTTCACGCGCGATCCCTCAACCGGCGAGCGCGGCATCTACGGCGAGTTTTTGCCCAACGCCCAGGGCGAAGATGTCGTCGCCGGCATCCGCACGCCGCGCCAGATCAGTCTCGCCGCGGGTCGCAAGTCGGCCGCCGCGAACAATGTCGGCGAGAAGCAGCGCGCCGCGCAAACGCCGACGCTCGAAGAACAATTCCCCGCGGTCTACCGCGAGTTGCTGAAAATCGCCGCGCGGCTGGAAAAGCACTTTCGCGACATGCAGGACATGGAGTTCACGATCGAACGCGGCCGCCTTTTCATGCTGCAGACGCGCGGCGGCAAACGCACGGCGCAGGCGGCGGTGCGTACTGCCGTCGAGATGGTCGGCGAAAAGCTGATCGACAAGCGCACCGCGCTGACTCGGGTCGAGCCGGTGCAACTCGAGCAGTTGCTCCATCCGCGGCTCGATCCCAAAGCGCAAAAGGACGTCATCGCGCGCGGCTTGCCCGCTTCGCCCGGCGCGGTTTCCGGCGCCGTGGTCTTTTCCGCCGACGAAGCCGTCACCGCCCATCAGAGCGGCCGCCACGTGATCCTCGTGCGCCACGAGACCTCGCCCGAGGATATCCACGGGATGCAGGTCGCCGAGGGCATCCTGACTGCGCGCGGCGGCATGACCAGTCATGCCGCAGTGGTGGCGCGTGGGATGGGCAAATGCTGCGTCGCCGGATGTTCCGCGATCGAGATCGACTATGCGGCGGGCGTGATGCATGCCGGCGGCCGCGACATCCATCGCGGCGAATTCATCACGCTCGACGGCGCGACCGGCGAAGTGATGACGGGCCAGGTGGCGACCGCGCAACCCGAGATGTCAGTCTTCTTTCGCACTTTCATGAACTGGGCGGACAAAGAACGCCGGCTCGGGCTGCGCGCCAACGCTGACACGCCGGTGGACGCGCGGGTCGCGCTCGATTTCGGCGCCGAAGGCATCGGACTGTGCCGCACGGAACATATGTTTTTCGGACCTGGCCGAATCGACGCCGTGCGCGAAATGATCCTGGCCGAGGATAGTACGCAGCGGGCGCGCGCGCTCGAGAAGATCCTTCCGATGCAGCGCGGGGACTTCATCAAGATCCTGCGCGCGATGGCGGACAAGCCGGTGACGATTCGCCTGCTGGATCCGCCGCTGCACGAATTCCTGCCCAAGACCGCCGAAGAGATCGCCAAGCTCGCCGAGATTACCGGCGCCGACCCGGAGCGCCTGACGCAGATCCGCGACAGCCTCGAGGAATTCAATCCGATGCTGGGTCACCGCGGCGCCCGCCTCGGCGTCAGCTATCCGGAAATCTACAAGGCTCAGGCCCGCGCGATCCTCGAGGCCGCGAGCCAGTTGCGCGCCGAGGGGGTCAATGCGATTCCGGAAATCATGCTGCCGCTGATCGGCGATCGCAAAGAGTTCGACCTGCTCGCCGCCGATATTCGCGAGGTCGCTAAGGAAGTCGCGAGCCGCAACGGAAAAAAGCTGCATTACACGATCGGCACAATGATCGAAGTGCCGCGCGCCTGTATCGAGGCCGGTGAGATCGCCGCCGTCGCCGACTTCTTTTCCTTCGGCACCAACGACTTGACGCAGATGACCTACGGGCTGTCGCGCGACGACTCGTCAAAATTTCTCGGCGATTATGTCGCGCGCGGAATCTACAAAAAGGATCCGTTCCAGGAGCTCGACCCCGACGGCGTCGGCGATCTGATGCGAATCGCGATCGAGCGTGGGCGCAAGGTCAAGAAAAATCTCAAGCTCGGCATCTGCGGCGAGCACGGCGGCGACCCGGCCAGCGTCAAGCTGTGCCATCGCCTCGGTCTCGACTACGTCTCGTGCTCGCCCTACCGCTTGCCGGTGGCGCGGCTCGCGGCGGCGCAGGCCGCGATCGAATCGCGCAAAAGCAAGCGCGATTTTAAAGACGTTTAGGCTGGGGCGGCTCGACGACTATCGGAAGCCGACGAAGATCCGGCTTTCCGCACGCTCTTGGCGCGACGGCGAGATCCGACGAACAGAGCTTAACTGTGCTAAAAAGCTCTAGTTATGGGAAAGAAGTCTCGCGAGAAAAGGGCTCGGCGGCATCCTCCAGGTATAGAGCCAACAGCAAGCTCTCGAGATGCGTCCGGGAAGCTTAATGCCGTCATCAAGTACTTAAAAACTGGATGGGGTATAATAAGCACTCTCTCTATTCTAATTGGACTGGTAGTGTCGGGAAGTTGGTGGAAAAGTGAAAAGGCGTCAAGATCCGGCGAGTTGAGCCACAACTCACACCCGCTAGGCGGCGGGTGCCGGAGGATGACGCCATGGAAAGCGATAGCAGGGATGGAGGAGCAGGGAAAGC